>DASTWP010000160.1:0-9951 GCA_035765835.1 Solirubrobacteraceae bacterium | reverse complement strand
GCCGCGCGCGGCCGCGGTCACGATCATCAGCGGGTAGTCGAGGTCCCCGACGAGCTCGGCGAAGGCGGACGGCACCCGCGCGAACCTACCCGGCCGGGCCCCAAAAGCGTCGACTATCGAGGCTTTCGGGGCCCGCGCTTGGGGTGGTGGTGCGTGCGGTGGTGGTGGTGCGTGCGGTGGTGGTGGTGGTGCGAGCGCGTGTGGTGGCGGCGGCGCACGTGCAGCCTCTTCGCCCGTGCGGCCTTCACCCTCGCCGATCCGCAGTCGCCCATGTGGATCGTCAGCGGCCCGTCGGTCGTGACGACGAGCGTGGCGCCGCAGGTGACGTGCGCGCGCGCGGCGTCGATCGTGACCGTGCCGATGTTCTGCGCGTTCACGAGCAGCATGTTCGAGACGCGCTGCGCCGGCGCGGCGCCCCAGGTCCTCGACTGGCTCGTGTAGGCGATCGCCGGCAGGTTGCCGCCGGTGAGCACGCCGCCGCCGTGCTGCGTCGGCGCCGCGACCGGATCGCCGAACCCGAAGCCGAGCGAGCGCACGTCGATCGTGCCGAGCGGCGCCGTGCCGCTACCGTCGCGCAGCTGGATGCCCGACAGCCAGTAAGCGTTGCCGGCCTGCGTCCCGACGCCCGGGAAGTCCATCGTCGGGTTGCGCACGTAGGTCACGTGCGTCGGGTCGGGGTCCAGCCGCGTGGTGCCGAGGAAGTCCGCGGCCGGCTGGAACTGGTCGTTGATCGCGAGCGTCAGGTGCTCGGCGGGCGCGAACGTGTCGAACTCGTAGCGGTAGCCGAGTTGATCGAACGTCTGCGCCTGCTGGAACGCGCCCGGGTACGGGACGAGCTCGTCGGTGTAGGCGTTCCACATCAGGAACGGGATGTTGCGCACCGAGGCGAGCATGCGGTTCGTGTTGCTCTGCACGCCCCCGGTCGGCGCGCCCGGCGGCACCCAGATGCCGAGCGCGGGCGGCCCGACGGTCGGCTGCGCCTTGGCGAACAGGTCGGGGAACTCGGTTGCGAGCTTGTAGGTCCCGTAGCCGCCCATCGAGTAGCCGGTGATGTCGGTGAAGAGCGGGTCCAGCGGATAGCGGCGCGCGACGTCGGCCCAGACCTCGAACGTGTCCGCGCCCGCGTAGTCGTAGTACCAGCCGTCGGGCCCGCGGCCCTCGGGCGTGATCACGATCGAGCCCGGCCCGCGGTCGCCGAACTCCGACTGATTGCGCGTGCTCAGGTACTGGTTGTAGTTCGCCGACAGCGAGTGCAAAAGCAGCGTGAGCCCGTAGCGGCCGCCCGGCGGCGGCGTCGCCGGGATGTAGATCGCGTACGGCTGCAGCTGGCCGCGCAGCTCGCCCTTGCACGACGTCGCGACGGCGCAGAACGTCGAGTAGTCCTCGCCCTGCTCGGTCTCGAAGTGGCTGGCGAGGATGCGGTCCATCGGGCCCGTCTGCGGCACGGCGCTCTCGTCGTCGACGCCGGCGGCGAGCTTGCGGAAGTCGACGTCGGCGTGGAACGGCGTGAGGTCGCCGGTCTCGAGCGCCTGCCCCTGCGCGGCGTCGCGCCACCACTTCGGGTCGGTGGCGGTGCCGCCGGTGTCGCCCGGATAGGGCATCGGCTCGGTGAAGCGGAAGGCGACATTGAAGAACGCGGTCGGGTTCTGCAGCGTGCCCGCGCCGCCGGGATGCGTCGCGTCCGCGTTCTGCTGCGGGATCAGGTAGCGGTCGTTCGCCGTGTCCCAGAGACCGACGCCGGCGGCGAGGCGCACGACCTTGCCCGTCGGGTCCCAGTCCGCGTGCGGCACGCGCACCTCGATCTGGCGGCGCGTCTCGTCGACGCTCGCGCTCGGCGCCACCGGCGCCGGCGCGCCGGTGCTCGCGTCGAGCAGGTCGGCGCTGGTGCCATGGACCGTCAGGAACCACTGCGCGGGCGCGCTCGCGTTCGCGCCGTGCGGGAACGGGTGTGGCACGGCCGAGTCGCCGATCGCGATCGTCGTCGCGACGAGCGCCGGGTCCTTCATCGTGTTGAGCGTGATGCGGAACGCGGTCGCGCTCGCCAGCGGCTTGACGCGCAGCTCCACGAGGTCCGCGGCGTTCTCGGCGTAGCGCGGGTCGGTCGGGTAGGTGTAGGTGCCGTTCGGCGCCGAGAAGAGATCGCCGCTGGCGCCCGCGTTGGCGCCGGTACGCGGGTCGTTCTGGTCGCGCACGCTGCCGTCGGCGCCGTGGTCGTCGTAGAGGAAGTCCTGGTAGAGGTACTCGCCGTCGCGGTAGGCGGCCGCGCCGGAGACGAGGATCGGCGGCGCGTGCCAGATGCCCGTGTTCGTGAGCTGGGGCGCATACGCGGGCGGCGCGTAGAGGATCGGCGGCCCGGGCAGCGGGCCCGGCCCATGGAAGAGGGAGCCCGTGTCGGCGCTCGCCGCCGCCGGGATCGCTGCCGTCATCGCCATCGCGGCGGCCAGCGCCGCCCCCAGCCTGAACCGCATCAGCAGCCCTCTCTCAGTCGTCACGCCGCTTTCCGGTCTGATGATGGCAGCTCAGACGACGGCGAACGCCACCACGCAGAAGTGCACGGCGGCGGCCGCGATCACGAGCGCGTGGAACACCTCGTGGTAGCCGAAGACCGCCGGCACCGGGTCCGGCCGCCTGCGCGCGTAGACGACCGCGCCCGCGCTGTACAGCAGCCCGCCGCCGACGATGGCGAGCGTCGGGCCGAGCCCGATCGCATCGACGAGCCGCGGCAGCCCGGCCACCGCGACCCAGCCGAGCGCGACGTAGGGCACGGCGATTGCCCACTTCTGCCGCTGCCCCGGGACGAACTGCAGGCCCACGCCGCCGGCCGCCCCCGCCCACGCCACCACGAGGATCGCGGTGCCGAGCGCGCCCCGCAGCGCGAGCACGGCGATCGGCGTGTACGTCCCGGCGATCAGCACGAAGATCATCGAGTGGTCGACGCGGCGCATGCGCAGGCGCGTGCGCGCCGTGCGCCAGGTCGCGCGGTGGTAGATCGCGCTCGTGCCGAACAGCCCGGCGAGGCTCACGGCGTAGACGGCCACCGCCGCCCGCGCGCGCCCGGACGGCGCGGTCGCCACGAGCGCCGCGCCCGCGGCGAGCGCGGCGAAGAACGCCCACTGGTGCGAGACCCCACGCAGGCGCGGACGGGTCGGCTGAACCTCCTGCACCGCAGCGGATTATCCCGCGCTTCCCCGGGGTGTCGCACGCCCCCAGCAGGGAACAACTCGCCCTGGGATGCCAGGACCGACCGACCCGGTCAGCCACCCCCCGCCCGGCCCCGATCGGCGCGTCGCGCTCGAGGCGATCGCACGCGCGATCGGTCTGCTGTTCGCAGGCGGCAGCGCACTGTCGATCGTGTGGCTCGCGATCGTCGATCCCGCAGGGAGCGCCAACGCCTGGGTCGTCGTCGTCGGCGCCCTGGGCGTCGCCACCGGCCTTGCGGTGGCGCGGTGGCCGCGGACCTCGCCGCCGCTGCACGTGCTGTACGTGCTGATCGGCTGGACGACGCTGCTCACCACGGTCGATGTCATCGCGGCGGGCCCGAAGGGCTATGCGCTCGCGTTCTACTACCTGTGGGCGGCGCCGTTCGCCTTCGGGATCCTCAGCGTTCCGGCGGCCGGGCTCTACGCCACGGCGATCGGGGGCGCGTACGTCGTCGGGCTCGCCATCCGCGGCGACGGCGGCGTCGCGATCAACGCGGGGCGCTGGCTGCTGCTCATGGGCACCCTGCTCGCGCTCGGGATCCTCGTCCGCCGGCTCACCGGATCGCTCGTAGAGGCCGAGCAGCGCTACCGCCGCGGGTTCGAGGACTCCTCCGTCGGCCTCGCGCTGAGCGACCCCCACGGGCAGATCATCGAGGTCAACGAGGCGCTCGCCCGCTTTCTCGGGGTGCGACGCGGCGAGCTGGCCGGGCGGTCGTACTTCGACTTCGTTGTGCCGGAGGACCGCGAGACATCCGATGCGATCCGGCGGGAGATCCTCGCGGGCGGCCGATCGAGGCCCGTCGACCGCCGTTTCATACGGGCGGACGGATCGCTCGCGTGGGGCCGCGTCACGGCGGTTCTCGTCCGCGACGCCGGCATGCGCCCGCGCTGCTTCTTCATGCAGATCGAGGACGTCACGGCGGCGCGGCGCGCCGAGGCGGCGGGCGCGCGGCGCGCCGCCGAGCACGAGGCGGTGGCGCACCTGGGCCAGCGCACGCTCGGCACCCGCGACATGGAGCCGCTGCTGCACGAGGCCGCGCAGATGGTCTGCGAGACGCTCAGCGCCGAGTGGTCGTTCGTCGAGGAGATGCTTCCCAACGGTCTCCAGGTCCGCATGCGTGCGGTCGCGGGCCCCCAGCCCGAGCTCGCGCTCGGGATGGTGCGCGCGCTCGAGCGCTCGATGGTCGAGGCGACCATGCGCCATGGCCGCGCGCTCGTGGCGAACGACCTCGAGCACGAGGCCCGCTTCGACGCGACGCCGATGGTTGCCGGCGGCCTACGCAGCGCCATGTGCGCGATCGTCGGCGACCACCAGCGCCCGTGGGGCGCGCTGCTGACGTCGTCCGGCACGCCCGGGGCGTTCAGCGACGACGACGCCGAGTTCCTGCAATCCGTCGCCAACGTGCTGGCCTCCGGCATGGGGCGCAAGCGCATCGAGGACGAGCTCCAGCACCAGGCACTGCACGACGCGCTGACGGGGCTTCCCAACCGCGTGCTGCTGCTCGACCGCCTGGCGGTCGCGCTCGCGCACGAGGAGCGCGCGCACCGGGGCCCCAGCGGCCTGCCGTTCACCCAGCTGGCCGTGATCCTGCTCGATCTCGACAACTTCAAGCTCGTCAACGACAGCCTCGGGCACCTCGCCGGCGACGAGCTGCTGGTCACGCTCGCCCAGCGCCTCGCGGCATTCGTGCGCGAGGGCGACACGATCGCGCGCCTCGGCGGCGACGAGTTCGCGGTGCTGGCGGAGGAGATCGCCGAGGAGCGCGAGGCGATCGTGCTCGCCGAGCGGATCGCCGACGCGTGGCGGCACCCGTTCGAGCTCTCCGGCGGCCAGCGCATCGTCGTCAGCGGCAGCAGCGGCGTGGCGCTCTCCGGCGGCCGCGGCGAGACGCCGGACACGCTGCTGCGCGAGGCCGACGCGGCGATGTACCGCGCGAAGGACCGCAACCGCGGGGGCTGGGAGTTGCACGACGAGCAGAGCCGCGCGCGGGCGGTCGCGCGCCTGGGCCTCGAGAGCGCGCTGCGGGGCGCGCTCGATCGCCACGAGCTGCGCCTCGAGTACCAGCCGATCGTGGCGATCGAGAGCGGCAGGGTGCGGGGCGTGGAGGCGTTGCTGCGCTGGGACTACCCCGACCGCGGGCCCGTCTCCCCCGCCGAGTTCATCCCGATCGCGGAGGACACCGGGCTGATCGTCCCGATCGGCGAGTGGGTGCTCGAGCACGGCACCCGCCAGGTCGCGCGCTGGCAGCGCGCGCACGGCGGGAGCCCGCCGCCGGATCTGTCCGTGAACGTGTCCGGCCGCCAGCTCGAGCGCCCGGATCTGGCGGGGCAGGTCGCGCGGGCGCTGCGCGATTCGGGGATCGCGCGCGGCAGCCTGTCGCTGGAGGTGACGGAGAGCGTGCTGATGGAGCACTCGGAGCGGCCGCTCGAGGCGCTGAACGCGCTGCGCGACATGGGGGCGCGCGTGGTGCTCGACGACTTTGGCACGGGCTACTCCTCGCTCAGCTACCTGCGCCGGCTGCCGCTCGACGCGATCAAGATCGACCGCGCCTTCATCGCCGAGCTCGAGGACGGCGACGTCTCGATCGTGGAGGCCGTGCTGACGATGGCCGGCGCGCTCGGCCTCGACGTCGTGGCGGAGGGCGTGGAGACCGAGC
The DNA here is from genome assembly GCA_035765835.1 of Solirubrobacteraceae bacterium. Classification (GTDB taxonomy): domain Bacteria; phylum Actinomycetota; class Thermoleophilia; order Solirubrobacterales; family Solirubrobacteraceae; genus JAOPZW01. Next base: position 4,094 of record DASTWP010000160.1, on the reverse strand, counting down.
ACCAGCTCGCCTGCCTGCGCGACCTCGGCTGCCCCTGGGCGCAGGGATTCCTGTTCTCGCGGCCGCTGCCGGAGGCGGCCGCCGAGCGATCGCTGCTCGTCGGCACCTAGTGTGGGACACCGTGCCCGCGCTCAGGCAGGACATCCGCAACGTCGCGATAGTCGCGCACGTCGACCATGGCAAGACCACGCTCGTGGACGCGATGCTGTGGCAGTCCGGCGCGTTCCGCGCCGGCCAGGACGTCGCCGAGCGCGTCCTCGACTCGATGGACCTCGAGCGCGAGAAGGGCATCACGATCCTCGCCAAGAACACGGCGGTCCGTCACCGCGGCGTCAAGCTGAACATCGTCGACACGCCCGGCCACGCGGACTTCGGCGGCGAGGTGGAGCGCGGGCTGACGATGGTCGACGGCGTGCTGCTGCTCGTCGACGCGAGCGAGGGCCCGCTGCCACAGACGCGCTTCGTGCTGCGCAAGGCGCTCGAGTCGCGCCTGCCGGTGATCCTCGTCGTCAACAAGGTCGACCGGCCGGACGCGCGCATCGGCGAGGTCGTCGACGAGGTCTACGAGCTGTTCCTCGACCTCGACGCCGACGAGTCGCAGATCGAGTTCCCCATCGTCTACACCAACGCGAAGGCCGGGCAGGCATCGCTGGCCGAGGGGGAGCCGGGCGAGGACCTCGCGCCGCTGCTCGACCTCCTGCTCGAGCACATCCCGGCGCCCGCCCACGAGGAGGGCCATCCGCTCCAGGCGCACGTCACGAACCTCGACGCCTCCCCGTACGTCGGCCGGCTCGCGCTCTGCCGCGTGCGCAACGGGACGATCCGCCGCGGCCAGCAGGTCGCGTGGTGCCGCGCCGACGGCACGATCGAGCGCGCGGCGGTCGCCGAGCTGTACGTCACCGAGGCGCTGGACCGGGTCCCCGCCGAGGAGGCCGGTCCCGGCGAGATCATCGCCGTGGCGGGCATCGCCGAGGTGACGATCGGCGAGACGCTCGCGGACGCCGAGGACCCGCGGCCGCTGCCGGTGATCTCGGTCGACGAGCCGTCGCTGTCGGTGACGATCGGCATCAACACCTCGCCCCTCGCGGGTCGCGAGGGCGACAGGCTGACGGCGCGGCAGGTGCGCGCGCGCCTGGACCAGGAGCTCGTCGGCAACGTCTCGCTGCGCGTCGGCGACACCGAGCGGCCGGACGCGTGGGAGGTGCAGGGCCGCGGCGAGCTGCAGCTCGCGGTGCTCGTCGAGCTGATGCGCCGCGAGGGCTTCGAGCTGACCGTCGGCCAGCCGCAGGTGCTGACCCGCGAGATCGGCGGGCGCGTGCACGAGCCGCTGGAGCGCCTGGCGATCGACGTGCCGGAGGAGTACGTCGGCGTGGTCACGCAGCTGGTCGCGCTGCGCAAGGGCGCGCTCGAGCAGATGGTCAACCACGGGACGGGCTGGGTGCGGATGGAGTACCTGGTGCCCGCCCGCGGCCTGATCGGCTTCCGCACCGAGTTCCTCACCGAGACGCGCGGAACCGGCCTGTTGCACCACGTCTTCGACCGCTGGGCGCCGTGGGCTGGCGAGATGCGCACGCGCCCGACCGGCGCGCTCGTCTCCGACCGCGCCGGCGTCGCCGCCCAGTTCGCGCTGATGAACCTGCAGGAGCGCGGGACCCTGTTCGTGGGACCCGGCGCGCAGGTCTACGAGGGCATGATCGTCGGCGAGAACGCGCGCGCGGACGACCTGGACGTCAACGCCTGCCGCGAGAAGCACCTCACGAACATCCGCTCCTCGACCGCCGACGTGCTCGTCCGCCTGGTCCCGCACCGGCAGCTCTCGCTCGACCAGGCGCTCGAGCTGCTGCGCGAGGACGAGTGCATCGAGGTCACGCCGCAGAGCGTGCGCATGCGCAAGGTCGAGCTCGACCGCACGGCGCGGGCGAAGGCGGCGCGGCGCGCGCGCCAGCCGGTCGCAACCTGACGCGTCGCAGCCATTGACGGGCGCGCGGCGAGGCGTAGGCTCCGGTCGGTTCCAGCTCTTAGGAGGAGAAGCTGATGAAGCGGTTGCTCGCCGTCGCGGCGCTCGTCGCCGCCGGGATCCTGGTCAACGCGGCCGCGGCGCTCGCCTTCAACGGGGACACGCTCGTCTCCACCGGCAGCCCGCCCTCGCCGTTCTCGCAGAACAAGCAGAACGAGCCGTCGATCACGCACGATCCGGTCAATCCGGACGTCCTCGTCGCCGGGGCCAACGAGGAGATCGACATGGAGGCGTGCAACGCGGGCGCCGACAACACGTGCCCGTTCACGCACGGCGTCGGGAGCTCCGGCGTCTACTTCTCGTTCGACGGCGGCGACACGTGGAGCCAGCCGCAGTACACGGGCATCTCGGCCCGCAACTGCCTCGGGGTGCCCGGTGACGACGCGGGCTGCACGACGGAGTCCGAGGGGCCGATCGGCACGCTGCCCTGGTACGGCGAGAACGGCCTCGTCTCCGACGGCGATCCGGCGCTCGCCTTCGGGCCGGTGCCCGACGCGAGCGGCCATTTCAGCTGGAGCAACGGGTCGCGCCTCTACTACGCGAACCTGACCGCGAACGTGGGCTCCACGCGCACCGACCAGACGTTCAGGGGCTTCGAGGCGATCGGCGTCTCGCGCACGGACGACGTCTCCACCGCGGCCACCGGCGGCGACGCCGGCAAGGCCGCCTGGATGCCCCCGGTGCTCGTCAGCCGGCAGTCCTCCACGACCTTCTCCGACAAGGACCAGGTCTGGGCGGACAACGCCGCTTCGAGCCCGCACTTCGGCACCGTCTACGTGTGCTGGGCGGCGTTCCAGGGGCAGGAGCTCGGCAACGGCGCGCCGTCACAGCTGCAGGTCGCGGTCTCGCACGACGGCGGCGACAGGTGGTCGCAGCACCCGATCGGCTCCGCGGCGGGGAACGCCAGGCAGGCGCCGCCCGACGGCTGCACGATCCGCACCGACAGCCGCGGCAACGCCTATGTCTTCGGCGTCGGCACCGCGAACAAGGGCGGCCGGCTGACCGAGCTGATGTCGAAGTCCACCGACGGCGGCTCGACGTGGTCGGCACCGCGAGCGGTCACCCCGCCGGTGGAGCAGCCCGGCATCCTCGACCCCGAGCAGGGCCGCCCGACGATCGACGGCCTCAACGGCGCGCGCAGCGACCTCGCGATCGCGCCGAGCGTGGACATCGCCAACGGCGCGCCGACCGGCGAGGCAGCGACCGACCGCATCGTCATGACCTACGTCAGCGGGCCGCTCGACCAGCAGGACGTGCTCTTCACCGAGTCGACGAGCGGCGGTTCGCACTGGTCGGCCCCGCGGGCGATCGAGACGGCCGGCGACTACGGCCTGTTCACGGCGCCGGCGATCTCGCCGAGCGGCGGGGACGTCTACGTGGTCTACAACGCGTTCACGACGCCGTACCGCGACAACACGACCGACCCGCGCTCGGTCGTGGGCGTGGTGCTGCACGCGGACTCCTCGGCGGACCCGGGCACGCCGACCGGCGCGTTCAGCGAGCTCGGCCGCGGGGTGGCGGGCGATCCGCGCGGGTCGAGCGCCAACGCGCTGACCGACGAGTTCCTCGGCGACTACGTGTACGCGACGGCGACCGACCAGTACGGCGCCGCCGTCTGGAACGACGCGCGCAACGCGGCCGACTGCCCGGCGATCGACAGCTACCGGTTCTCGCTCGATCCGGGGCAGACCGCGACCGACGCGCCCGCGCCGGAGCAGGACTGCGCCGCGAGCTTCGGCGACTCGGACATCTTCGGCGGCAGCTTCGCCGACCCGACGCCGTAGCGACGTGACCTGATCGCCGGACCGCGCGCCGCTAGCGTGGTCCGGCGATGCAGGCCGTCGAGGAGGAGCGCCCCAACGTCGAGCTGCGGCGCGACCCCGACGGGCGCCCGGTCGTCGTCCTCGCCTTCCCCTACGACGCGCACCTCGTCGCCGCCGTGCGCGCCATACCGCGCCGGCGCTTCGACTGGGACCGCCGCGAGTGGTCCGCGCCGGTCGACGACTGGGCCGGCGCGCAGCTCATGGACGAGCTCGAGCGCTTCCCCGAGCTGACGACGAGCACCGAGGTGGATCTC
>DASTWP010000159.1:0-13082 GCA_035765835.1 Solirubrobacteraceae bacterium | reverse complement strand
GTGACCGGCAGCTTGCGCTTGCGGTCGATGCGGACGAAGACCTTGCCCTTCTTGTCGATCTCGAGCTCGAGCCACGAGCCGCGGGCCGGCATCAGGTTCGCCGTGAAGACCTGCTTCTCGCGGTCCTTCGGCTCCATCAGGTAGGCGCCCGGAGAGCGGACCAGCTGCGTGACGACCACGCGCTCGGTGCCGTTGATGATGAACGTGCCGCGCTCGGTCATCCACGGGAAGTCGCCCATGAAGACCGACTGCTCGCGGATCTCGCCCGTCTCGTGGTTGATGAAGGCGACGGTGACCGTCAGCGGGCGCGAGTACGTGAGGTCCTTCTCGCGGCACTCGGCGATCGAGGCCGTCGGCTGGTCGAAGGTGAACTCGCCGAACTGGACCGCGAGGTGGCCCGTGTAGTCCTCGATCGGGGAGATGTCGTCGATCGTCTCGCGCAGGCCCCCCTTCTCGGGATCGACCAGCCACTCGAACGAGCGCCGCTGGATGTCGATCAGGTTCGGGACGTCGAGGGCCTTGTTCAGACGCGCGAAGCTGCGGCGCGTCCGGGGGGCGTCAACACGAGGCAAGACGGCGACTCCTCAGGGGGTCGGAATGGAGCAAGACGGCGGAGAGCGCGCGGGAAAGAAGCGCGACCGTCCAAGATAGCACAGCAAGATGCGGCCCCCGCAGGGGGCTGTCGACACTCACGGACCCCGCCCGCAGCGTCCGCGTATGTGGCGCGGCGCCGGCCGTTGGGCGGCTGCGACTATCGGTCGACCGGCGGGAGTGTAGAGACTGGAGCGCGATCGCGCCAGGGCACGAGGAAAGGGCGCCCGCAGGCGCCCTTTCCCGTCCGGCTCGGCGTGGCGAGGCGCTACTTGACCTCGACGGAGGCGCCGGCCTCCTCGAGCTCCTGCTTGAGCTTGTCGGCCTCCTCGCGCTCGATGCCCTCCTTGACGGGCTTCGGGGCCTCGTCGACGAGCGCCTTGGCCTCCTTCAGGCCGAGGCCGGTCGCGGCGCGCACGACCTTGATCACCTGGATCTTCTTGTCGCCGGCGCCGGTCAGGACGACGTCGACGGTGCTCGACTCCTCCTCGGCGCCCGCGCCGTCGCCCGCGGCGGGCGCGCCGGCGGCCGGGGCGGCAGCGGCGACCGCGGTCGCCGAGACGCCGAACTCCTCTTCGAGCGCCTTGATGCGCTCGGAGAGCTCGAGCACCGAGATGCCCTTGAGCTCCTCGATCCAGTCCTGGGTGCTGGTTGCCATGTGTGTCAGTCCTCCTGGGTCTCGTCGGCGCCCTCAGCGGGAGCCTCGGCAGCGACAGGCTGCTCAGGCGCCTGCGCATCTTGGTCGTTGTCGGTGTCGGTGGCAGGGGCCGCCTCGGCGGTGGCGTCCGCTTCGGCGGTGGCCTCCGCCTCTGCGGCGGCCGGCGCGTCACCCGCGGGGATCTCGCCGGCCTGCTTCTTCTCGGCGATCTGGCCGAGCTGGAGCGCGAGGCCCTGGATCAGCGCGTTCAGGCCGCGAACCACGCCGGTGATCGGCGAGGCGACGATCCCGACGAGCTGCCCGTAGAGCACCTCGCGGGCGGGCAGGCGGGAGATCGCCTTGATCTGGTCGGCGTCGAGCGCGTCCCCGTTCATGAGGCCGCCCTTGAACTCGAGCAGCTGCGTCTCGCGGTTGAAGGTGGCGATCGCCTTCGCCGCCAGGGCCGCGTCGCCGCGCACGAACGTCAGCGCGGTCGGGCCCTCGAGCAGCGCCTTCAGGACCTCGGCGCCGGCGTCGTCGGCCGCGCGCTCGGTGAGGGTGTTCTTGACGACGCGGAACGTCGCGTCGGCGTCGCGCAGGCGCGTGCGCACGTCGGCCGCCTGCGGCACGGAGATGCCGCGGAAGTCGACCGCGAAGACGGCCTCGGACTCCTTGATCTGCTCGGCGATCTCCGCGATCGCCGCCGCTTTCTGCTCTCGGTTCATACGCCTCCTGTCCGGGTCTTGCCCCGCGCTCTGCGCGGGCGCCCGAGGTCTTCGGTGGCTCGAAGGTGGCCCTACGCGGCTGCTGCCGGCGCGGCCTCCTCGAGCAGGTCACGGGTGCGGCTGGGGTCGACCTTCACGCCCGGGCCCATGGTCGAGGCCATGGTGATCGAGCGGATGTAGCGGCCCTTCGCCACCGAGGGCTTCGCGCGGATGATCTCCTCGATCACGGCCGAGTAGTTCTCCAGCAGCGCGCGCTCCTCGAAGCTGGTCTTGCCGATCACCAGGTGCACGATCGCCGTGCGGTCGGTGCGGTACTCGACCTTGCCGGCCTTCGACTCCTCGACGGCCTTCGCGACGTCCATCGTCACCGTGCCGACCTTCGGGTTGGGCATCTTGCCCTGCGGGCCGAGGATGCGCCCGAGGCGCCCGACGACCGGCATCAGGTCCGGCGTGGCGATCGTCACGTCGAAGTCGGTGAAGCCCTCCTCGATGCGCTTGGCGAGGTCCTCCGCGCCGACGACGTCGGCGCCGGCCTCCTCGGCCTCGCGCGCCTTGTCGCCCTGGGCGAAGACCGCGATCCGGACCTCCTTGCCCAGGCCGTGCGGCAGCGCGATCGTGCCGCGCAGCTGCTCGTCGGCGTGGCGGACGTTCAGGCCCGTGCGGACGTGGATCTCGACGGACTCGTCGAACTTCGCGCGCCCGAGCTCCTTGACGAGCGCGATCGCCTCGGCGGGCGCGTACTCGTGCTCGCGATCGACCTTGCCGCGCGCCTCGACGAACGAGCGGCCGTGACGGGTGCTCATCAGACGACCTCCACGCCCATCGAGCGGGCGGTCCCGGCGATGATCTTCGCCGCCTGGTCGACGTCGTGGGCGTTGAGGTCGGCGAGCTTGCGCTCGGCGATCTCGCGCACCTGCGCGCCGGTGATCCTGCCGACCTTCTCGCGATGGGGCTCGCCCGAGCCCTTCTCGATCCCGGCGGCCTGCTTGATCAGCACGGCGGCCGGCGGCGTCTTGGTGACGAAGGTGAACGAGCGGTCCTCGTAGACCGTGATCACGACCGGGATGACCGTGCCGCTGGAGTCCTGCGTCTGGGCGTTGAACGCCTTGCAGAACTCCATGATGTTGATGCCGTGCTGGCCCAGGGCAGGGCCGACCGGCGGCGCCGGCGAGGCCTGGCCGCCGACGGCCTGGAGCTTGATCTGGGTGAGGACCTTCTTGGCCATTAAGCGTTACCTCCGCCCGGCGTCCAGCCGTGCGTCTTGTAATCGAGCTTCGACATCACGTCTCAGATTCCAGTCCGTTCTAGATCTTCTTGACCTGGTCGAAGCCGACCTCGACGGGCGTCTCGCGACCGAAGATTGACACAAGCACCTTGAGCTTCGCCGCGTCCTGGTTGATCTCGGAGATCTCGCCGGAGAAGTCCGACAGCGGGCCGCTGATGACCTTCACCGACTCGCCGATCGAGAACTGCGCCTTCGTGGCGACCTTCTGCGCGACCTCGCGGTGCAGCAGGCGGTCGACCTCGGGCTGGGTCAGCGGGACGGGCTCGTTCGAGGCGCCGACGAAGCCGGTGACGCCGGGCGTGCCCTTGACGAGCTGCCAGGAGTCGTCGTTGAGCTCCATGTTCACGAGCACGTAGCCGGGCATCGTGCGCTTCTCGACGGTGACCTTCTGGTTCTCCTTCATCTCGGAGACGGTCTCCGTGGGCACGACGACCTGGCGCACCGCGCGCTTCTGGTTCAGCGAGACGACCCGGTGCTCCAGGTTCTGCTTGACCTTGTTCTCGTGGCCGGAATAGGTGTTGACGACGTACCAGCGATACATGGATGCGACGGTCCCTGCTTCTCTAGAGGATGGCGTTGACGAGCTTCTGGGCGAGCTGGTCGGCGACGCCCAGATAGACGCCGGCGATGATGACGAAGCCGAGCACGACGCCGGTGGCCTGGGCGACCTGGCGGCGGTCCGGCCACTGCACCCGCTGGAGCTCGGCCCAGGAGGCGCGCAGGAAGGCGAGCCAGCGCCCGGGGCCGCGGCCGGGCGTAGGCGCGCCGGTGCGGGGGCGCTCGATCGCGACGGCGCCGCCCGAACGCCCGGCAGGCTCCTCGAGGTCCTCCTCGAGCGCGTCCTGGGCGTCGTCGAAGCGGTCCTCCTCGAGGGCGTCCTCGGCGTAGTCGGACGGCTGCTCCTCGGCGTAGTCGGACGGCTGCTCCTCGGCGAGGGCGGGCTGTCCGTCCGGGCCCTCGGCGCCGGCGAGCATCGCGGCCTCGAACTCGTCGACCTCGCCGGAGACGTGGTCGAGCTCCCCCGGCACGTCTGTGCGGCGGGGCTTGGACAGCGCCGGGCCGGGGTTCGAGATGCCCCGGCGCGCCTTGCGCTGCTTGGCGCGCTGACGGTCACGGGCCACGACTGCGTTCTCCGCGCTAGCGCGTCTCCCGGTGGCTCGTGTGCGAGCGGCACCACCGGCAGTACTTGCGCAGGGTGATGCGGTCCGGGTTGTTGCGCTTGCTCTTGTTCGTCTGGTAGTTGCGCCGCTTGCACTCCTCGCAAGCGAGGGTCACAGCGATGCGCACGTCTCCGCGGGCCATTGAAGCTCCGTGCTGGCGAGGTGGATCGGCCGAGACTCCACCGGGACAGAAAAACGACCCGCCCCGGGCGAGTCGCTGCTCAGTGTAGCGCCTGCATCGAGCCGTCGCGACGCCGTCGGCAGGTACGGTGCGCGGGTGGGGGAAACCGTACGTGCGCACGCATGGCAGCCGGACCGCGGGGCCGCGCACGGGGGGAGAGGATGGGGCCGTGCTCACCTACAGGCAGACGACAGAGCATCCCGCGACGCGCGTCCCCTCCCTCCTCGACAAGACGCGGCGCGCGGGCAAGCGGCCGGCCAGCAGCACCTCTCACACCGCCGTCCGCTGACAACCACGCGGCGCGTCCGCCCGGCGACTCTCCTCGGCCGGGCGGGCGCGACGCTCCTCCTGCTCGCGCTCTGCGCGCCCGCCGCGGCCGCCGCCTCGAGCCGGGTCCCGCCGAGCGGCCACCTGCATGCCGAGGCGGTCCAGTTCACGCGCGCGCGTGAGGGCGCGCCGGCGCGGCGAAGCGTCCATGTCCCGCTGCCCCGCGATCGCGCCGCGCTGGCCGCGGCGAAGGCCCGCGCGGCGATGGGCGGCGTGCCCGCGCCCGCCGTCCCGGGCGCAAGCGCCCCCGCGACGCGGGCCGCGGTCTTCGGCGGCCTCGACGCTCCCGGCCTGAGCGCGGCCGACAACACGGCGGCGAACAACGGGACGCCATCGGACTCGACCGGCGCGATCGGCCCGAGCCACTACGTCGAGCTCGTCAACAGCAAGGTCGGCGTCTTCGACCGCGCGACGCTCGCGCGCGTGGCGACCGCGGACCTCGACGCGTTCGTCGGGCACGCGGGCGACGACGTCTTCGATCCCCAGATCCAGTGGGACCAGCAGTGGGGGCGCTGGGTCTACCTGGCGGACGACCAGGGCAGCGCGGCGAACGCGCTGGCCTACGGATGGTCGAAGACCGCGGACCCGAGCGATCTGGTGAACGGCTGGTGCCGCTACTCGGCCAGCACCGGCACGCTCTTCGACGACTTCCCGAAGCTCGGGCACAGCGACGACCTGCTCGTCTTCGGCGTCAACCAGTTCAGCGACGCGTCGAGCAGCGGGACGTTCGTCACCGCGCAGGTCATCACGGTGCCGAAGCCCGCGGACCCCGGCTCGTGCCCGGCGACCCAGACGCCGGTCACCTACGGCTCGGCGTTGCGCCCGCTCGCTGCGGGCGACGGCTCGCAGGCGTTCACGCCGGTGCCCGCGAACACGACCGACAGCTCCTCGCGCGCGTACGTGCTGGCGGCCGACGACGCGACGGGCGGCGCGGCCGGCGCGCTGACGCTCTGGCACGCCGATGCGAGCGGGCTGGTGGACGACGGCGCGATCCCGGTCGGCTCGTTCGCGGTGCCGGCGCCCGTGCCGCAGCCGGGGACGAGCTTCCAGATCGACTCCTCCGACGCCCGGCTGGACCAGGTCGTGGCGCGCTTCGACCCGAGCGCCGGCGCCGAGGCGCTGTGGGCGCAACACGCGATCGCCGGGACGGGCGGGCGCTCTGTCGTCCGCTGGTACGAGGTCGTGCCGTCGTCGGTCGGCACCGGCGCGCTGCAGCAGGGCACGGTCTCCGACCCGAGCCTGTTCGTCTTCAACGCCGCGATCTCTCCGGACGCCAGCGGGCGCAACGCCGCGCTGTTCTCGAACACCGGCAGCGCGACGCAGCTCGTCGCGTGGCGCGTGCAGACGCACCGCGGCGGCGACCCGCCGAGCACGTTCGGGCCCCCGCTGACGCTCGCGACGAGCGCGGCGCGCGACGAGGACTTCTCGTGCACGAACAGGACGCCGTGCCGCTGGGGCGACTACCCGGGCGCGACGCCCGACCCCGTCGCCGGCTCGGGCACGCTCGTCTGGGGCACCGGGATGCTGAACGGGCCGCTGCCCGGCAACGGCGACCCGCAGTGGACGACGCAGAACGCGGCCGTCCAGACCTCGCTGCCGCCCGTCGCGGCGTTCACGCTGTCGCCCTCGCCGGCCTCGCGGGCCGCGCCCGTGAGCTTCGACGCCGGCGGCTCCTCGGACCCGGATGGCGCGATCGCCTCCTACGCCTGGCAGTTCGGCGACGGCGCGAGCGGCAGCGGCGTGACGGCGGCGCACACCTACCGCGCGCTCGGGACGTTCACGGTCACGCTGACCGTCACGGACGGCGACGGCAACGCGAGCAGCGTCGCCCACCAGGTGACCGTCCAGAACCTGCTGCCGGCCGCGGCCTTCGCGATCTCGCCGGCCGCGCCCGTGGCGGGGCAGCCGGTGACGTTCGACGGCACGCGCTCGGCCGACCCGGACGGCGCGATCGCCGCCTACGCGTGGGGCTTCGGCAGCGGCGCGGCGGCGAGCGGGCCGACGGTCGTGCGCACCTTCGCCGCGGGCTCGCAGACCGTGACGCTCACCGTCACCGACGCCGATGGCGCCACCGCGACCGCCACCAGCGCGCTGCGCGTCGGCAAGGCGGCGGCCCGCTTCTCGCTGCGGGCCCGCGCGACGTCGCACGCGCGCACGCGCGTGCGCGTGGCCGGCGCGCTGCTCACCACCCCGCGGGTGAGCGGCGTCTGCGCCGGTGCGCGCGTGACGCTGCGGATCTCGCTCGGCCGTACGCGCACCGTGCGCCACCCGCGCACGAGCGCGAGCTGCCGGCTGCGCCTGACGGTGCGCCTGCCGGCGGCGCTGCGACGCCCGGGCCGGATGCGGGTCCGCGCGAGCTTCGCCGGCAGCGCGGCGCTGAAGGCCGCGCGCAGCGTCACGCGGACGGTCCGCTGACCACGGGCTCAAGCGGGCGGCTGCGACGCGCAGTACACGGACGCCACCGGCCGCGCCGCCTACCTTCGCCACCCCCGGCTGCTCGCAGAGCGGCCACGCGGTCTGCCTGACGTGACGCTGCGGCTGCGCTGAGCGCCCCCGGAGGCTCCCGCGCGCGGTCGCGATTGCAGCGATTCGGGCACCGGTGCGGCACACCTGCGCATGCGCGCTCGGAGGTCGCAGGGCCGCGCCGAATACTCCAAGCCGTGTGGGTCTCGGTCCGGGCGCCGCTGCAGCTCAACTCGCGCCTTGGCGCGCTGGCGGGCGTCGTCTGCGGCTGCACCCTCATCGCGAAGGGCCTCGGCGGACTCGACGTCGCGGCTCCCGCGTTCGGGCCGTGGCCCGCGGTGGCGGGCAACGACGCCCCGCCGCAGCCGCTGGCGCTTCCCGCGGCGCCGGCGGCGGCGGCCCGATTGATCGTGCGGCCCGTGCGGCACAGCGGGGTGAAGCGGACGGCGGGCGGCCCCCAGCCGCCGTCGCCGCGCGCTGCGCAGCCGGGCGACGAGGTAGGGCGGCGGCCGCCGGCCGCCGGGCATCCCCGGCGTAACGCGCCTGGCGGCGCGGCTCCCCAGGAACGCCCGCGGCCGCTGCCCGCCGCCTCGACGGTGACTGCGCCGATCGCGGGAGCTCCCGCGCCGGCGTCTTCACCGCCGGCAGCGGTCCCGCCGGCACCACCCGCGGCCGCCGTTGCGCCTCCGGACGCAGTCGCGCCCGCCGTGAGCGCCGATGACGGCGGCTCAGCGGCGGGCGCGGGGGACGCCCCACCGCGCGGCCATGCCTACGGCCGCGAGGAGGGCGCCGGGAACGCACGCGGCCACCGGCACTGAGCCGGCGGCCGCGATCTCGCTCCCCCTGGAGTCGAGGTGCTAGTCGACGTTGCTGCCCGAGACGTCGCTGCCCGAGACGTTGCTGCCCGAGGTGAAGTTCACCTTGCGGAACCGCGGGGTGCCGTTGGGCGTGCTGCACTTCTTGTTGAAGCGCGGCAGCTTGCCGATCAGGTGCACGTTCGTGCCGCTGGGCGGGTTCGGCCCGCTGACGCCGTCACCGAAGGTCACGACCACGTGGCTGAGCTGGACGTTGCTGCCGTCGAAGCCCTTCGCGTGATGGTTCGTGTGCTTCACGGTCATCGAGATCGTGCCGCTGAAGGTGTTCGAGCCCGAGTCCTGCGCGATCGCAGAGCTCTGGAGCACGCCGCCGACGATGAAGCCGACGTTGTGGGCCTTCTTGCACCGCTTGGACTTGGTGTTGGACTTGCCGTGCGTGCCGGACGGGCCGTGCGTGCCCGACTTGCCGGGCGACTGCGGCTTGCCGCCATGAGCGCCGGCGTACGCCGGGACTGCGGCGATGGCGCCGACTGCAACCACGGCGGTGATGATCTTCTTCACAAGAGCCTCCTGGAAGGGGTCTGCTGCGGGAGTCGAGTGTCAGAACACCGCTGGGACGCGGAAGTTGGACAGTCGCAGACAGGTCGTACGGATGTCCACCGCAAGACTCCCGCGCACAGCGGGGGCCGCGGCCGGCCATGAACCGCTGGCACGCCAGGTCATGGGGTAGAACTCGCGGCAGGATGAGCGGCCGGTGGCGAGCAGCGATCCCGATCCTCGTGGCGATCTGCCTCGCCGCCTGCTCTCCGGCGGCCGCCTCGGCGGCCGGCTTCGTCGTGACCCTCCGCGCGCCGACGCACCACCCGCGCGCGGACACGAACTGGTGGATCACGGTGACGGCGCGCACGAGCTCAGGGCGGGCGCTGCGGGCGAGCGCCTTCTACCAGTTCCTCTTCCAGGGACAGGTGGTCTCGACGCAGTACCCCTCCCCCAACGGCGGCCCGACGCGCCACCGCCCGTGGACGTTCACCGGACGCTACCGCGACGCCGTCGTCTGGCCGAAGCGCTCGGTCGGCGTGCCGCTGACGTTCCGCGTCGTCGTGCGTGTCCGAGGGCGCGGCACGCAACACGCCGACTATCGCGTGCGTGTCCGCCGCTGACGGCGGCGCGCGCGTGGTCGCGCGCGGGCTGCGGCGCGAGCACGCGGGCGGGATCGTGGCCGTCGACGACGTCTCGCTCGAGCTGGAGCCCGGCGAGTTCGTCGCGCTGACCGGGCCGTCAGGGTCCGGCAAGAGCTCGCTGCTGTCGCTGCTCGGCGCGCTCGACCGGCCTGACGCAGGCACGGTCGAGGTCGACGGCGCGATCGTCAGCGGGCGCGGCCAGCACGCGCGCTACCACCGCGACGTGGTCGGCTTCGTCTTCCAGCATCACCACCTGCTGCCGCGCCTGGACGCCTGCGGCAACGTCGAGCTGCCGCTCCTCGCCGCGGGCGTCGAGCGGCGCGAGCGCCGCCGGCGCGCGCTCGCGCTGCTCGCCGAGATGGGGCTCGGCCAGCGCTGCGAGTCGCTTGCGGCCAAGCTCTCGGGCGGCGAGCGCCAGCGCGTCGCGGTGGCGCGCGCGCTCGCCAACGATCCGCGGCTGCTGCTCGCCGACGAGCCGACCGGCTCGCTCGACAGCGCCGCGGCCAAGGTCGTGCTCGAGTGCATCGAGCAGGCGCGCGCGAGGCGCGGGATGACGATGCTGATCGTCACCTACGACGCGCTGATCGCCGAGCACGCCGACCGCGTGCTGCACCTGCGCAACGGCCGCCTCGTCGAGTCGGCCGAGAACGTCCTACGCGCCTGAGAGCAGCTCGGCCGGCGAGACGCTCGTCCCGCGCCAAGCGGGGTAGAGGCCGCCGACGATGCCGACCGCGACGCCGATCAGCAGCGCCTGCCCGACCGTCCACGGCGTCACGTGCGGCGAGGTCACCGACGAGACGCCGAGCGCGTCGTTGAGGCGCCCCGCGCCGATGATGCCGAGCAGCACGCCGATGCCGGCGCCGAAGATGCTCGTGATCACGCCCTCGAGCAGCACGAGCGAGGCGACGCGGCTGCGCGACCAGCCGACCGCGCTCAGCAGCGCCAGCTCGCGGCGGCGCTCGAGCACCGCCATCGCCATCGTGTTCAGCACGCCGAGCCCGCCGACCAGCAGCGCCAGCGCGGCGATGATCGTCACCGCGTTGCTGACGAGGCGGCCGTTGGCGCCGGCGCGGGCGGCGTCCTCGGCGTCGCCGATCACCTGCGTGCCGGGCAGCGCCTTGCGCAGCGCCTTCACGCCGGCGTCGTGCCGCACGCCGGTCGCGAGCTGCACGGCGATCGTCGTCGCCTCGCCCGGTCGGTGCGCCAGCCGCTGCCCGACCGGCAGCGAGACGGCCGCGCCCGCATCCTCGAAGAAGATCCCCGTGTGGTAGACGCCCGTCACGGCGAACGGCCTGCCGTCGAGCTTCAGCGCGCTGCCGCTGCGGAGCCTCAGCTCGCTCGCGAGGCGATCGCCGAGGACCACCTGCCGGGCCCCGAACGCGGCGCGGCCCTCGGTCATCACGAGGCGCTGGGCGACGAACCCCTTCGGATCGATGCCGAAGACGACGGCCGCCGGGTCCTGCCTGACGGCCTCGATCACGAGCACGATCGGCGTGGCGCGCGCGACGTCCGGGCGCCGCTCGAGCCTGCGCGCGAGCGAGACCGGCAGGGCCGACGCGGTCGGGTCCGACACCCCGGCCTGGAAGATCCCCATGTCGGCCGCGCCGAGATGCACGAGCTCGCCCGCGGTGCGCTTCAGCCCGCTGCCGACGGACAGCAGCGCGACGATCGTGCCGATCCCCAGCCCGATGCCGAGCGCGGTGGCGAGCGTGCGCGCCTTGCGCCGGGTGAGGTTCGTCAGGACGAGCGCGAACACGCCATGGCGCAACCTAGCGCGAGGCGCGGAGCCTGCTCAGGCCATCGTGAGGCCGCCGCTCACCGACAGCGTCTGGCCCGTGACGAACGCGGCCTGCTCGGAGGCGAAGAACGCGACCGCGGCGGCGATGTCCTGCGGCGTGCCGAGGCGCCGCATCGGCACCGCGCGCGTCATCGCGTCGATCACCTTCGCGCCGCGCTCGTCGTGGCCCACCATGCCGGTGAGCAGCGGCGTCTCGGTCGGGCCCGGGCAGACGCTGTTGACCGTCACGCCGTCGCGCGCGACCTCGCGCGCGAGCGACTTGCCGAAGCCGACGAGCCCGGCCTTCGCGCCGGCGTAGACGGTCTCGAGCGAGGAGCCGACGCGTGCGGCGTCCGAGCTGACCATGACGACGCGGCCCCAGCCGCGCTCGACCATCCCGGGCAGCACGCGGTGGGTGACGCGCAGCGCGCCGAGGTAGTTGATCTCCACGATGCGCCGCCAGAACTCCTCGCCGGTCTCGAGGAACGGCCGCAGCTCGTCCCAGCCGGCGTTGTTGACGAGCACGTCGACGGGACCGAGGCGCTCCTCGACCTCGGCGACCGCGGCGGCGACCGCCTCGGTGTCGGTGACGTCGATCGCGATCTCGGCGCCCGTCTCGACGAGGTCGGCCGCCGCGACCCTGAAGCCCTGCTCCGCGAGCGCCGCGCAGATCGCCTGCCCTATCCCGCCCCTTCCGCCTGTCACCAACGCCGTGCGCATAACGATCGTTACGCTATTCGACGATGGCGGCGCGCGACAAGGCGATCCTCGATGCCGCGCTCGAGCTGTTCGCCGAGCACGGCTTCGCGGCGGTCGGCGTCGACCGGATCGGCGAGCGGGCGGGCGTCCCCGGGCCGGCGATCTATCGCCACTTCAGCGGCAAGGCCGAGCTGCTCGCCACGCTGGTCGACCAGGCGATGGACCACCTGCTGGCGCTCACGGCCGGCAGCGCCGAGGACCCGCACGAGGAGCTCGCGCTGCTCGTGCGCGGGCACGTGCGCTTCGCGCTCTCGCACCGGCTGCTGCTCGCGGTCTACGCGCAGGAGGCGCGCTCGCTGCCCCCGGACGACCGCCGCCGCGCGCGCCGGCGCCAGCGCGCGTACGTGGAGCGCTGGGTGGACGTGCTCGGGCGCGTGCACCGCGAGCACTCCGACGTCGAGCTGCGCGTCGCGGCGCACGGCGCGATCGGGCTGATCCAGGCCTCGATCAACTGGCCGCGGGCGCTGCTCGGCGCGCCCGGCCTCGCGGCCGCGATCGAGGCTGCGGCCCTGCGCACGCTCGGCGTGGCTCACGCGACGGACGCCGCCGCGCGGTAGCCCGAGAAGTCCGGCCTGCGCTTCTCGTTGAAGGCGGCGACGCCCTCGCGCGCCTCCTCGGACTCGACGAACTGGTGCAGGCCGCTGAAGGCGACCATCTGCACGCCGGCGATGTGCTCGCTGTCGGCGTTGAAGGACTGCTTGAGGAAGCGCAGTGCGGTGGGCGAGAGCGCGAGGATCTCGTCCGCCCACTGGCGCACCTCCGCGCGCAGGCCCGCCAGCGGCACGACGCGGTTGACGAGACCCCAGCGCTCGGCCGTCTCGGCGTCGTAGCGGCGGCAGAGGAACCAGATCTCGCGCGCGCGCTTCTCGCCGACGACGCGCGCGAGATAGCTCGAGCCGAAGCCCGCGTCGAAAGACCCCACGCGGGGGCCGTTCTGCCCGAAGATCGCGCCGTCGGCGGCGATCGTCAGGTCGCAGAGCACGTGCAGCACGTGCCCGCCGCCGACCGCGAAGCCGTTGACGGCCGCGATCACGGGCTTTGGGATCGCGCGGATGATGCGGTGCAGCTGCTCGACCTCGAAGAGGCCGTACGGGGTCGGGCCATAGTCCCCGGTCTCGGCGCGCTGCTTCTGGTCGCCCCCGGCGCAGAAAGCCTTCTCGCCCGCGCCGGTCAGCGCGACG
>DASTWP010000158.1:0-4847 GCA_035765835.1 Solirubrobacteraceae bacterium | reverse complement strand
GACTGCTGCTCGGCGGCCTGGGCGTGGAGGTCCGCGGCCGCACGGAGGACCGCGGGCGCCACGCGGCCGTCGGCGGTGCCGACCGCCTCGAGCTCGGCCGCCGTGAAGCGGCGCGGCAACAGCGCGTTGGCGACGATGAAGTCGAAGTCGCGGCCGAGCTGGTCGCGCAGGCGCTCCTCGAGCTCGAGCGTCTCGCTGACCGGCAGCTCCGCCGCGAGCGCCACGGCGACGTAGCCGCTGCGGCCCGGGTCCTCGAGCAGCTCGGAGACCGCGCGCGCCTGGCTCGCGATCGGGCCGACGCGCGCGATGTCCGCGAACGTGCGCGGCGTGCGCAGGAGCCCGAGCCCGTGGCCGCTGGCGGGCGCGTCGAGGATCACGAGGTCGTAGATCGCGGCGCCGCGCGTCCAGCGCTGCGGGCGCCCGAGCTCCCACGCCTTCGTGATCGCGAGCAGCTCGCGCGTGCCCGGGGCGGCGTTGACGAAGCCCGAGAAGACGCTCGAGCCGGTCAGCACGTGCACGAGGCGGCGCGAGCCGATCTGCCGCGCCGCCCATTCCTCGAGTGCCATCGCGGGGTCGACGGTGAGCGCCCACAGGTCGTCCTCGAGCTGCACCTCGCGCCCCGGGGGAGCCGCCGCGGCGCCGAACATCGCCTGCGCGCGCGCCTGCCCGCCGACCTCGACGACCACGACGCGCATGCCCCGCCGGGCCGCCACCAGGGCGAGCGCGACAGCCACGGTCGTCTTGCCGACGCCGCCCTTGCCGGACACGAACAGCAGATCGCGATGGAGCACGTGTGTAGCTTTGCCCTGTGAGCGTGACCGAGGATCGGCGCGTGGCGGCCGCGTACCGCACCTGTGCGCGGATGCAGCTTCGCCATGACCCTACGTACTACTGGGCGACGTCGTGCCTGCCGCGCGACGTCCGCCCCGCGGTGCGCGCGCTCTACGGATTCGTCCGCGGCGCCGACGAGATCGTCGACGGCCCGCGGCGCGCGGCCGACCCCGCCGTGCGGCGCGCAGGGCTGGACGCCTGGCACGCTGAGCTGGAGGCCGGGCTCGAGCGCGGGCACTGCGCGCACCCGGTCATCGCCGCGCTCGTCGACGCCGGCCCCCGGCACGACATGGCGCTGCACACGCTCGGGCGCTACATGGACTCGATGCGCCTCGACTGCGGCCCGGTCCGCCTGGGCAGCCAGGAGCAGCTCGATCGCTACATGGAGGGCAGTGCGGCCACCGTGGGCCGGCTGATGGCGCCGCTGCTCGGCGCGCCGCCGGAGCTGCACGAGCAGGTCGCCCGCCTGGGCGTCGCCTTCCAGCTGACGAACTTCATCCGCGACGTGCCGATCGACTGGGAGCTCGACCGCCTCTACCTGCCGGGGCTCGACGAGGAGGCGGTCGCGGCACGACGCGCGACCCCGGCGGTCAGGGCGGCGCTCGCGCGCGAGGTCGCCAGGGCGCGCGAGCTGTTCGCGATCACCGCCGAGCTGGCGTTCGCGCTCGTCCCGACGATGCGCCCGGGCATCCGTCTGGCCCGCGCGGTCTACCAGCGCGTGCTCGACCGCGTCGAGGCGCTCGAGTTCGACGTGCTCGCCCACCGCGCCGCGTTGCCGGCGTGGGAGGTCGGGCGCGCGGCGGCGAAGGCGGCGCTGCCCGCGGGGACACGGCGATGACCGTCCGCGCCACCAAGCGCGGCAGCGAGCGCACCTCGCTCGACGGCGAGCGCGCGGACGTCCTCATCTGCGGCGCGAGCTTCGCCGGCCTCGCGGTCGCGCGCGAGCTGGCGATGGCACCCGACCCGCCCGACGTGCTCGTCGTCGACCGTTACGAGATCGGCGAGCGCGCCACCTCGGCCTGCGCCGCCCCGACGCCGTGGCTGCACGCGATGGGCGTCGAGCGCTCGATTCGCCAGGAGCTGCCCGAGATGACGTTCACGACGCCGCACGGGAGCGTGCGCTACCGGCTGCCGTGGAGCTGGTCGGCCTTCGACTACCGCGATCTCTGCCGCGCGCTCTGGGAGCAGTGCGGCGCGGCGCGCTTCGAGACGGCGAAGGTGGAGCGGCGCGGCGCCGACCAGGACGGCGCGATCACGGTCGAGACCGACCGCGGCACGGTCGGGGCACCGCTCGTCGTCGATGCGCTCGGATGGCGCCGCGTGCTCGCCCGCCACGGCTACCAGCCGCCCGACGCGCCGCTCAGCCGCGGCCTGGAGGTGCACCCGCACGTCGACGACCCGGGCGCCACGGCGCTCGACGTCTGGGTCGAGCGCGGCCTCGTGCGCCGTGGTTACGGCTGGCGCGTGCCGGCGGGCGGCGAGGCGCGCGTCGGCGTCGGCTCCTACGAGCCGCGCCACCACGTGCGCGAGCCGACCGTCGCGCTCGCCGATCGCCTCGACGTCGACGCGGTGCGCTACCAGGGCAACTGGTTCCCGCACCGCCTGCGCGAGCCGGCCGAGGACGGCGTGCTGTTCGCCGGCGACAGCGCCGGCCACTGCTTCCCGCTCTCGGGCGAGGGCATCCGCACGGCCTTCTACTTCGGGATCGCCGCCGGGCGCGAGCTGCGCAGCGCCGCGGCCGGCGAGCAGACCCGCGAGCAGGCGCTCGAGCGCTACGGGGCCTTCCACCGGCGGCACGCGCCCGCGTTCCGCCGCGCCCTGCGCCTGCAGCGTCTCGTGCCGGCGCTGCCGCCGCGCGTGCTGACGCTCGCGCTGAAGGCGCTGGCCCCGCAGCCGCTCGTCGACCGCGCCTTCGGCTGGTACCTCGACCAGGCGCACCCGGACTACGCCGGCCCGGCCGCCCGGCCCGCGCAGCCCACCGCTCGTCCTGTCGTTGACGCCGCCTAAACACCGCGGGGCCCAGCGTCGATACTGCGGATGACGGCGCACGCGCGCCGCGCCCATGGACGCCCCACTCCGCACGCTCGTGATCGCACCCACGCCCTCGGCCGCCGCCGAGGCGACGCGCGTGCTGATCGGCGCCGGGCTGACCGTGGGGGCGCGCCGCATCGACAGCGAGGCCGAGCTCGCGCAGGTGCTCGCGCAGGAGCCGGACGGCTGGGACCTGCTGCTGTGCGCGCCGCACGAGCGCCTCGGGCCCTCCGCGGCCGCCGCCGCCGTGCGCGACGCCGACGCCGAGCTGCCCGTGCTGGCGGTCGGGGTCGAGGACGGCGAGACGAGCGGCGTGCTCGCGATCTCGGGCGAGCGCGCACCCGAGGAGACCGCCGTGGCGGTGCGCCGCGAGCTGGCGCTCGCGTCCACGCGCCGCGCGGCGCGCCGCGCCACCGCGGCGCTCGACCTGCGCGACCGCGCGCTGGCCTCCGCGACCAACGGCATCGTGATCTCCGACGCGCAGCAGCGCGGCTTCCCGGTCGTCTACGTCAACCCGGCCTTCGAGCGCATCACGGGATGGTCCTCGGCGCAGGTCGTCGGCCAGAGCTGCGCCCTGCTCCAGGGCCCGCGCACCGACCGCGCCACGATCGAGGAGATGGGCGAGGCGCTGCGCGAGGGCCGGGAGTGCCGCGTCACCGTGCTCAACTACCGCGGCGACGGCTCGACGTTCTGGAACGACGTCGCGCTCTCGCCGCTGCGCGACGGGGACGGCGCGGTCACGCACGTCGTCGGCGTGATGGAGGACGTCAGCGACCGGCTCGACGCGCTCGAGCGGCTGCGCGAGGCGGAGACGCAGGCGGGCGCGCTCGCGACCGGGCTGCGGGAGGCGGAGGCGCGCTACCAGCAGCTCGTCGAGCACATCCCGGCCGTCACCTACGTCTCGGACTGGGACGCGGCCGGCACGCTGCGCTACGTCAGCCCGCAGGTGGAGGTCATGCTCGGCCGCCGGCCGGAGGACTTCATCAACGATCCCGGGCTGTGGGACAGCCTGATCCATCCCGACGACCGCGAGCGCGTGCAGGACGAGACGCGGCGCGTCTTCGCCGACGAGCAGGACCTCGAGCTCGAGTTCCGCATGCACACCGCCGACGGGCGCGAGCTGTCGGTGTGGGAGCGCGACCGCGTCGTGCGCGACGAGGACGGCCGCCCGCAGTTCACGCAGGGGGTGCTGCTCGACGTCACCTCGCTGCGCCGGACCGAGGAGGCGCTGCGCGACGAGCGCGACCGCGCCCAGCGCTACCTCGACGTCGCCGGCACGATCATCGTGATCGTCGACCCCGACGAGCGCGTCGCGCTGCTCAACCGCACCGGCCACGAGCTGCTCGGCTACGGCGACGGCGAGCTGATCGGCGTCAACTGGTTCGACACGTGCCTGCCGGAGGAGCTGCGCGACCCGGTGCGCAAGGCGTTCCACGACGCCCTGGCGGGGGAGCTCGGGCTCGACGAGGACCACACGTTCGAGGGCGACGTGCTGACGCGCGAGGGCGGGCGCCGGACGGTCGCCTGGCGCAACTCGACCATGCGCGGGCCCGACGGCACGGTCACGGCGCTGCTCAGCTCCGGCATCGACATCACCGAGCGCCTGCGCGCGGAGGCGCGGATCGCCTTCCTGGCCTTCCACGACAGCCTCACGGGCCTGCCGAACCGCGCGCTGCTCCAGGAGCACCTCGACCTGGCGCTCGCGCGCGCCCGCCGCGCCGAGCGCGCGGTCGCGCTGCTGTACCTGGACCTCGACGACTTCAAGCTCGTCAACGACTCGCTGGGCCACGCCGCAGGCGACGCGCTGCTCGTGCAGGTCGCCGGGCGCCTCGGCGAGCGCCGGCGCGAGGCCGACCTGCTCGCGCGCCAGGGCGGCGACGAGTTCCTCGTGCTGCTCGCGGACCTCGGCGAGGACGCCGAGGAGGCGGCCGCCGCGGCGGCGCAGGGGATGCTCGAGGTGCTCGCGCAGCCGTTCGACGTGGAGG
>DASTWP010000157.1:0-2229 GCA_035765835.1 Solirubrobacteraceae bacterium | reverse complement strand
CGCACGTCGAGCACGATCCGCAGCGGGTCGTAGGCCGCCACGCCGGGGCGGCCGACGAAGCCCTCGTCGACCAGCGCGATGCCCTCGATCGAGGACAGCTTCGCCCGCGCGCGCGCGATCGCCGCGATCGTCTCGTGCAGGAGCTGCTCGCCGTGCAGCGCGAGCTGGCGGCGGGCCGCATCGAGCGAGGCGAGCAGCAGCGAGCTCGGGCTCGTCGAGCGCAGCAGCCGCAGCACCCGGCCGACCGCCGCGGGGTCGATCAGCTCGGTCTGCCCGACGTGCAGCATCGCGCTCTGCGTAAGCGAGCCCGCGGTCTTGTGCGTGCTCGTCAGCACCGCGTCGGCGCCCTGCGCCAGCGCGCTCGCCGGAAGCGCCGGATGGAAGCCGAAGTGCGGGCCCCACGCCTGGTCGACCACGAGCGGGACGCCGGCCGCGTGCGCCGCCTCGGCGCAGCCGGGCACGTCGGCGGCCATGCCGTAGTAGGTCGGCGACACGACGAACGCCGCACGCGCGTCCGGCGCCTGCGCGAGCGCGCGCGCGAGCGCCTCGGGCATCACGCCGTGCGCCATGCCCAGCCCCTCGTCGTACTCGGGCGCGACGAAGCTCGGCAGCCCGCCGCTGAGCACGAGGCCGTCGACGAGCGAGGCGTGCGAGTTGCGCTGCACGACGACGCGCGCGCCGAGCGGCGCGAGCGCCAGCGCGAGCGCGTGGTTGCCCTGCGTGGAGCCGTTCGTCAGGAACCACGTGCGCCGCGCGCCGTAGGCCTCGGCCGCGAGCGCCTCGGCCTGCTCGTAGGGCGTCGGCGACGGCCCGATGTCGATGCCGTGGATGTCCTGCGGCACGTCGAGCGCCAGCGCGCGCTCGCCCAGCGCGAAGCGCAGCCCCGGGTCGGCGCCGCGGCCGCCCTTGTGCCCCGGGACGTGGAAGCGGCCCGAGCCGCGGAAGCCGTAGCCGACGAGCGCGTCCAGGTAGGGCGCGTTCGGCTGCTCGGCGCCGCTCATGCAGCCGATCCGTTGCCGGCGGCCTGGCGCAACAGCTCGGCGCGCACGAAGCCGTCGAGGTCCCCGTCGAGCACGCGCTGCGCGTCGCCCATCTCGTGGTTCGTGCGGTGGTCCTTGACCATCGTGTACGGGTGCAGGACGTAGGAGCGGATCTGCGAGCCGAAGTTCACGTCCTGCGCCTCCCCCTTCTCGCGCGCGATCTCCTCGCGCCGGCGGCGCTCCTGCTGCTCGAGCAGCTTCGCGCGCAGCATCTTCATCGCCGTGTCCTTGTTGGCCGACTGCGAGCGCTCGTTCTGGCACTGCACGACGATCCCCGTCGGCCGGTGGGTGATCCGCACCGCCGAGTCGGTCTTGTTGACGTGCTGGCCGCCCGCGCCGGACGGCTCGGCGCCCGGCGACGCCGCGAGGTCGGTCATCGGCCCGCCTTGGCGCTCGCCTCGAGCCAGGCCCGCACGAACCCGTCGAGGTCGCCGTCGAGGACGCGCTGCGCGTCGCCCATCTCGTGGTTGGTGCGGTGGTCCTTGACCATCGTGTAGGGGTGCAGGACATAGGAGCGGATCTGCGAGCCGAAGTTGACGTCCTGCGCCTCGCCCTTCTCGCGCGCGATCTCCTCGCGCCGCCGGCGCTCCTCCTGCTCGAGCAGCTTCGCGCGCAGCATCTTCATCGCGGTGTCCTTGTTGGCCGACTGCGAGCGCTCGTTCTGGCACTGCACCACGATCCCGCTCGGCCGGTGCGTGATCCGCACCGCCGAGTCCGTCTTGTTGACGTGCTGCCCCCCGGCGCCGGAGGCGCGGTAGGTGTCGATCTGGAGATCGTCGTCGTCGATCGCGACGTCCCCGACCTCGTCGACCACGGGCGCGACCTCGACGCCGGCGAACGACGTCTGCCGGCGGTGCGCGGCGTCGAACGGGCTGAGGCGCACGAGGCGGTGCACCCCCTTCTCGGCCGAGTAGAGCCCGTATGCGTTCTCGCCGCCGACCCGGAAGGTGGCCGACTTGAGTCCGGCCTCCTCCCCAGGGCTCGCCTCGAGCAGCTCGACCTCGAAGCCGCGCTTCTCGGCCCAGCGCATCTCCAGGCGCAGCACCATCTCGGCCCAGTCCTGCGCGTCGGTGCCGCCGGCCCCGGCGTTTACGGTGACCAGCGCGTCCCCGGCGTCGTAGCGTCCGGAGAAGAGCCGCTCGAGCTCGAGCGATGCGAGCCGGTGCTCCACGGCGGCGACCTGCGCGTC
>DASTWP010000156.1:0-8124 GCA_035765835.1 Solirubrobacteraceae bacterium | reverse complement strand
GTGCGCGAGCACCTCGTGGTCCAGCCCGGCGGGCCCCCCGCGCGCGGCGAGGCCCCATTCGAGCAGCGCCGCGATCCGCGCCGCGACCGCCGCCCGGCCGGCGGCGATCCGCTCGCGCAGCGCCGGCGGGCTGCCCGCGGGCGGCAGCAGGACGAGCCGCCATGTCGCCGGGTCGCGCACGACGGCCTCGAGGAACGCGCGCACCCCGTCGACGAGCACGGCCTCGGGCTCGTGCCCGGCGGGATCGCCGGGCACCGCCGCGGCGACGGCGTCGAGCGCGCGCGCGGCGCTGCGGTCGATCATCGCCAGCAGCAGCCCGTCGCGATCGCCGAAGAGGTCGTAGACGACGGGGCGGGTGACCCCGCCCGCGCGCGCGACCGCATCGATCGTCGTCGCCCCGAACCCGCGCTCCTCCGCGACCTCGAGCGCCGCGTCCAGCAGCAGCTCGCGCCGCTCGGGTGCCGGCAGCCTGGGCGTCCGGCGGCGTTCGGACGGCGAGGGTTGCGGATTGGCGCCGGACATGTCACGGTACTGTAGCTTCACCGCTGTGACAAAGGAAGCGAAGGTGTTCCGATGAGCGCGACGACCGCACCCGAGAAGCCCGCGAAGAAGTCCCCGCCGAACCCCTGGATCGGCGAGGCCCCGCCGTCCCCGGCGGGCAGGGTCGACAGCCTCGACGGCCTGAGGCCCGTGCCGGAGGTGCAGCTGCCGCGGCTGCTGCAGACGCTGCGCATCAGCGTCCGCCAGCTCGACTTCGTCTTCCGCGCGCGGCGCGAGCTCGGCGAGGTCTTCGGGGTCAACGGGATCATCCACCACGCCGCGGTGACCAGCCACCCCGACCACGTGAAGTCCCTCTTCACGGCCGACCCGGCCGACGCGCCGTCGATCACGGGCGAGTCGCCGCTGCGACCGATCGTCGGCCCGAACTCGACGCTGACCGCGCTCGGCGAGCGCCACATGCGCCAGCGCAAGCTGATGCTGCCGCACTTCCACGGCAAGGCCGTCGAGCGCTATGTCGCGATGATCGAGGAGGCCACGCACCGCGAGATCGACCGCTGGCCCGTCGGCACGCCGTTCCAGCTCGCGCCGCGCATGCAGGCGATCACGCTCGACGTGATCATGTCCGGCATCTTCGGCGTGCCCGGCAAGGCCGAGCGCGGCACGCCCGAGCACCGCCTGCGCCAGGTGCTGCGCCGGCTCGTGTGGCTCTCGACGCAGCCGATCTCCCAGCTCGGCGAGCTGCTGAACACCGGCAGCAGCGAGCCGGTCGGCCCCACGAAGACCGCGCTGGGCGTCCTCGACCGCGCGACCTACGCGATCATCGACGCGCGTCGCGAGCAGGACCTCGAGGGCCGCAACGACATCCTCTCGCTGCTGCTGCAGACGACCGACGACGACGGCACGCCGCTGACGCGGCGCGAGCTGCGCGACGAGCTGCTGACGCTCGTGCTCGCCGGCCACGAGACGACCGCCAACTCGCTGGCGTGGACGTTCGAGCGCCTGGTGCGCACGCCCGCGGCGTACGAGCGCCTGCGCGACGCCACGCGCTCTGGCGAGGACTCGACCGAGGTCGTCGAGGCGACCATCTACGAGGGCATGCGCAGCCGCCCGGTGATCCCGATCATCGGTCGCCGCGTGGCCGTGCCGTGGCGGCTCGGCGACTACGGCGTCGAGGCCGGGCGCCCGGTGCTCATGAGCATCCTGCTCGTGCACCACCGGCCCGACCTGTATCCGGAGCCCTACGCGTTCAGGCCTGAGCGCTTCATCGGCCACAAGCCCGGGACGTACGAGTGGATCCCGTTCGGCGGGGGCATCCGCCGCTGCCTGGGCGCGTCGCTCGCGATGGCCGAGCAGAAGGTGGTGCTCGAGGCGGTCGCGCGCCGTACCGACATGGCCGCGGCCGACCCGGAGCCCGAGCGCGTCGTGCACCGCAACGTGACGATGATCCCCGCGCGCGGCGCCACGGTCGTCGTGCGCGACCGCCGCCCCGCATAGATACACGTTGCGCCCCATCGTCGCCGCGCCGCGGCGTGGCGACCATGTGGCCATGAGCGTCTTCGTCTGGACCATGGCCGGCCTGGCCCTCTGGCACTTCACGATCTTCGTGCCCGACCGCTTCGTGGGCGGCATCGTCGGCGCGTTCCTCGCCGCGTGGGCGGGGGCGCTGCTGTCGGGCTTCCTCTTCGAGGGCCTCGAGGTCCCGAGCCACAACCCGCCGGGCCTGAAGCACGCCCTCTACGCGCTGCCGGGCGCGACGATCGCGCTCGTGTGGTGCTGGGTCGCGGGCAACAGGAAGATGGCGCGCTAGCTTGAAGTCCCTATGTCCGAGCGGCCCAAGCCTCCGCTGCTGTGGCGGGTGTTCCTCGTCAACGGCGTCGTGCTCGGCGTCGCGGTGCTGCTGCTCATCGTCACGCCGTTCCGGATCAATCGCAGCATCGCGCTCGGCGAGGTGCTCGTGCTGCTCGCGGCGCTCGCGGTCATGCTCGCCGCGAACCTCGTCCTGCTCCAGCGCGCCCTGCGCCCGCTCCAGCGGCTGGTGCGCGTGATGGAGACCGTCGACCCCATGCACCCCGGCCGCCGGATCGACGCCTCGGAGGGCCGCGACGCCGAGGTCGCGGGCCTCGCGCTCGCGTTCAACGCGATGCTCGACCGCCTGGAGGTCGAGCGGCGCGAATCCGCCGCGCGCGCGCTCGCCGCGCAGGAGGCCGAGCGCCGGCGCATCGCGCAGGAGCTGCACGACCAGGTCGGCCAGACGCTGACCGCCGCCGGCATCCAGGTCGAGCGCGCGCGCAGCGCCAGCGCCAACGGGACCGGCGTCGGGCTCGACGCCGCCGCCGAGGCGATCCGCGTGACGCTCGAGGACGTCCGCCGCATCGGGCGCGAGCTGCGCCCGGAGGCGCTCGACGACCTCGGCCTGGCCAACGCGCTGATCGCGCTCTGCCGCCGCCTGGAGAATCAGAGCGGCGTGCGGATCGAGCGCGACCTCGCGCACCTGCCGCCGCTCGCGCCCGAGCAGGAGCTCGTCGTCTACCGCGTCGCGCAGGAGGCGCTGACGAACGTCATCCGCCACGCGCGCGCGGCCAACGCGACGCTCGCGCTGCGCGCCGAGGGCGGCGAGCTGCGGCTGAGCGTCCGCGACGACGGCCGCGGCCTTTCGCTGCCGCAGCTCGGCGAGGGCACCGGCATCGCGGGCATGCGCGAGCGCGCGATGCTCGCCGGCGGCACGCTCGCGCTCGAGTCGGTCGACGACGGCGGCACGACGGTGCGGCTCCGGCTGCCGCTCGCACCGGCGCCCGTACCTGCGGAGGGCGAGGCGTGAGCGTCCCGCTGAAGACCCGCATCCTGCTCGCCGACGACCACGAGATGGTGCGCAGCGGCCTGCGCATGGTGCTCGACGCCGAGCCCGACATGGAGGTCGTCGCCGAGGCCGGCGACGGCGCCGAGGCGGTGCGGATCGCGCTCGCCGACCCGGACATCCACCTCGCCGTGCTCGACGTCTCGATGCCGCGGATGACCGGCCTGCAGGCCGCGCGCGAGCTGACCAAGCGCCGGCCGGACCTGCGGCTGCTGATGCTCTCGGTGCACGACAACGAGCAGTACTTCTTCGAGGCGCTGAAGGCGGGCGCGTCCGGCTACGTCCTGAAGTCCGGGCCCAACCGCGACCTCGTCGAGGCCGTGCGCGGGGCGATGCGCGGCGAGCCGTTCCTCTACCCGGCCGCCGTCACCGCGCTGATCCGCGACTACCTCGATCGCGGCGCCGCGGGCGAGGACGCGCCCGAGGACCCGCTGACGCCGCGCGAGCAGGAGGTCGTGAAGCTGATCGCCGAGGGCCACACGACGGACGAGATCGCGGAGCTGCTCGTGATCAGCCCGAAGACCGTCGAGCGCCACCGCGCGAACGTGCTCGACAAGCTCGGGATGCGCAACCGCGTGCAGCTCACGCGCTACGCGATCCGCCGCGGGCTCGTCGAGGCCTGAGCGCCGCCGCACAGAGATGCACGTTTGCCCCCATGGGCGCGGGGGCCCGCAGGCGGCAGCCTTGGCGCATGCCCGCCACCGCCCCTCCGCGGCCGGATGACGCCACGCTCCTCCTCCGGAACCCCCCTGGGGTCGTGGCCGACGTGCTCGTCTCCCACGAGCATCCCGCGACGCGGTTGGGCCTCTGCGAGATGCTCGGCCGCCATGAGGACATGCCGGCGATCCCGGTCGCCGGCGAGGCCGAGCTGTGGCGGGAAGTGCGCGGGCGCAGGCCCGGCGCGATCATCCTCAGCGCAGGCACGGGGCAGGGACTGGTCCTGTGCCGGCGGATCGCGTCGGCGGCGCCGGAGATCGCGGTGGTGATGTGCGTGCGGCAAGACACCCCTGTCGCACGTCTCGCCGCAGCGCTCGCGGGCGCACGTGGCGTGGTGGCGGAGGGAGCGGGCGACCAGGACCTCGTCCGGGCCCTCCGCCGCGCGCTGAGCGTCCGGGGAAGGGAGGCCGACCGCCCGAACCCGCTCGTGCTGCACGCGCTCCAGGCGCGCGTGGCGCCGGAGGACCGGGCGATCGTGGCGATGCTGCTGGACGGCACCAGCACCGCCGACGTCGCGGCGGTGCTGGGCGTCACGGACGCCCACGCGCAGGGCCGCGTCGACGCGATCCTGTACGCGCTCGGCGGCTAGCGGCCGCTACGCGGCGACGGCGTAGCCCTCGTGCGCGAGCCGGTGGGCGATGCCCTTGACCTCCTCGAGCGTGTGCTGCTCCTGCTCGAGGTTCTGGCGTAGGAGCTTCGCGACCTCGGTCGCGCCGCGCGCCTCGGCATTGGTGATCAGCGTCTCGTAGACCGCGATCTCGTGGTGCTCGGTCTCGGTCGCGCCCGCGAGGATCACCGCGTCGACGATGCTCTCCTCGGTCTTCTTGATCGTCACCTTGCCCTCCTTGTCGAGCGCATGGATCGTCGGGCAGGCGAAGTCGTCGACGTCCTGGCCGAGCAACTCGAAGGAGCGCTCGATGTTGGCGATCTGCCGGCGCGTCTCGTCCGCGTGATGGCGGAACAGGCGCTTGAGCTCGTCGTGCCTGGCCTCGCTCTCCAGCTCGCCGAGCATCTCGAGCACGTTGTTCTCCATCGTCAATGCGGCGCCGAGCTTGAAGTGGAAGACGTCTTCAGGGGTGTTGAGCTTCTCGAACATGCCAAGGCGCTACCCCGACGGCGCGCCGGCATGCGCGAGCCCTCTAGGAGATGTCCGCGAGCAGTCCGGCGGCCGTCTGGGGCCCGATCAGGCGCTTGACGATGCGCCCCCGCGCGTCGAGCACGAACGTGCTCGGCAGGCCTTGGAGGTCGTAGCGGTTGCCGACCGTCCCGGCGTGGTCGGAGAGGATCGGGAAGTCCCAGTGGTGGCGGCGGATGAACTTGCGCGCGTTGCCCGCGCTGTCCGACCAGTCGACGCCGACGAGCGCGGCGCGGCCGTGCAGCTCGCCGGCGAGCTGCGCGAGCTCCGGCGCCTCCTTCGTGCAGGGCCCGCACCAGCTGGCCCAGAAGTGGATGATCGCGGGCCTGCCGCGCAGGTCGGCCAGCGTCACCGGGCGGCCGCTGAGCACCGCGGTCGGCAGCGCCGGGGCGGGCCGGCGCGTCTGCTTGGAGCCGCCGCCCACGACCTCGGCCACCACGAACGCGACGATCAGCGCGCCGAGCAGCAGCAGCGGGGTCGCGCGCCGGCGGGTCATCTAGCTGGTGGCGAGCAGCGGCACGTCGTGGACGACCCACTGCGGCTTGAAGTTGGCCGGGTACAGCGCCAGCTCCTTGCCGCTCGCGGTGATGCCGTAGACGAACGCGGAGTGGCCGACCTCGCGCTGGTCGGGCGTCGCCTCGACCTGCACGCCGTACTTCTTCCACACCGGCGCCAGCTCGCGCTTGGAGCCGATCAGGTACTTCATCCGGCCCGTCATGTCGTGCGCGGCGAGGAACTGCGCGACGGTCTTCGGCGTATCGCCCTTCGGATCGACGGAGACGGCGATGATCTGCATCTGCTTGGCCTTCGCCGGTCCCATCTGCAGCATCGCGTTGTGGAGGTTCGAGACCATCAGCGGGCAGACGTCCGGGCAGTGGTCGTAGATGAACAGCAACATCACGGCCTTGCCGCGGAAGTCCGACAGGCTCACCTTCTCGCCGGTCGAGGAGCGCAGCGTGAAGTCGGCGGCGGGGATCGGCGGGTCGGCCTGCTCGGGCGCGGCGAGCTTCACTGCCTTGGCCTTCGTGCCGGAGGTGACGGCGGCAGGCTTCTTCGACGAGGACGACGAGCCGCCGCAGCCTGCGACGAGCAGGGCGGCGAGTGCGAGCGCGAGCAGGGAGAGGCGAGCGGGGTGGAGCATCGGGTGAAGGATAGGAACGCGCCGAGTGCCGGTGCGCCGCATGTTTGCCCACGCAACGATACGGCTACGGTCAGCGCATGCGAACGCGAACGCTGGGCCAGGGCCTCGAGGTCTCCGAGCAGGGCCTCGGATGCATGGGCATGTCGGAGTTCTACGGCGCCGCCGACGAGGCCGAGGCGACGGCCACGATCCACCGCGCGCTGGAGCTCGGGGTCACGTTCCTCGACACCGCCGACATGTACGGGCCGTTCACGAACGAGCGGCTGGTCGGGCGCGCGATCGCCGGGCGGCGCGAGGAGGTCGTGCTCGCGACGAAGTTCGGCAACGTGCGCGGCGAGAACGGCGAGCGGCTCGGCGTGCGCGGCGACGCGGAGTACGTGCGCGGCGCCTGCGACGCATCGCTCGAGCGCCTCGGCGTGGACCACATCGACCTCTACTACCAGCACCGCGTGGACAAGCAGGTGCCGATCGAGGAGACCGTCGGCGCGATGAAGGAGCTCGTCGGGGCGGGCAAGGTCCGCCACCTCGGGCTGAGCGAGGCCTCGCCCGACACGATCCGCCGCGCGCACGCCGTGCACCCGATCACGGCGCTGCAGACCGAGTACTCGCTGTGGTCCCGCGACCCGGAGGAGTCGATCCTGCCCACCGTTCGCGAGCTCGGGATCGGCTTCGTCGCCTACAGCCCGCTCGGGCGCGGCTTCCTCGCCGGGCGCTTCCAGAGCCCCGACGACTTCCCCGAGGACGACTTCCGCCGCCACCACCCGCGCTTCCAGGGCGAGAACTTCGCGCGCAACCTGGAGCTCGTCGAGCGGGTGAAGGCGCTGGCCGGGGAGAAGGGGGTGACCGCCGGGCAGCTCGCGCTCGCGTGGGTCCTGCACCGCGGCGGCGACGTCGTCCCGATCCCCGGCACCAAGCACGTCCGCTACCTCGAGGAGAACGCAGCGGCAAGCGACGTCGAGCTGAGCGAGGAGGACCTGCGCGCGCTCGACGAGGCCGCCCCGCGCGGCGCCACCGCGGGCGCGCGCTACGCCGACATGTCGACGATCGACGGCTAGGCGTGCCCGGGCGAGCGGCGTGGCTCGACGGCGAGGCGCCTGCCTACGACTCGCCGCCGTTCGCGGCGCGGCTCAGGCCGGCGCGCTCACACGCTGGATGAACGCGAGCGTGCGCCGCCACGCGTCGTCGGAGGCCTCGGCGAACTGCTCCTGCTTGCGATCGAAGAAGCTGTGCGGCGCGCCCTCGTAGCTGACGATCTCGTGCTCGACGCCCGCCTGCGTCAGCGCGTCGTCGAACGCCTGCACGATCGGCGGCGTGATGTGCTCGTCGGCGCCGCCCATCAGGCCGAGGATCGGGGCCTGCATCTCGGCCGCGCGGTCGGCCGGCCCCGGCTGCCCGCCGCGCTCGCCGGGCATGCCGTAGAAGCCGACCGCTCCCGCGAGGCCGTGGCCCGAGGCGGCGGCGAGCCACGAGACGCGCCCGCCGAAGCAGAAGCCGACCGTGACGACCTGCTCGCTGCCGCGCTCACGCAGCTGCTCGACCGCCGCGCGCACGTCCGCCTGCGTCGTCTCCGCCGTGGTCTGCTGCACGTGCTCCATGTACCCGAAGTCCTCGCCGCGCTTCTCGACGCCCGCCGTGCGGCCGAACCAGTCGATCGCGACCGCGGGATGACCGCGCTCGGCGAAGCGCAGGGCGAGCTCCTCGTAGAAGCGGTACAGGCCGCGGACGTCCGGCAGCACGATGACGCCTGCGCCCGCCGGCTCCTCGGGGCGCGCGGCG
>DASTWP010000155.1:0-2231 GCA_035765835.1 Solirubrobacteraceae bacterium | reverse complement strand
GCAGGATCTCGCGCTCGCGCGCCGGCAGGCCCTGGAAGCCGCGGTGCAGCAGCATCCGCTGCTCGGCGCGCTCGAACTCCGCGTCGGGGCCGCCGATCGCCTCGACCGCCCCGGTCTCGCCGCCGCGCGTGAGCAGCGGCTCGTCGAGCGAGAGCACCTTGTAGGTGTCGGCGGCCGCGAGGGCCTCGACGACCTGCTCGACGGTCGCCTCCGCGCCGGCGGCGAGCTCGTCGACCCGCGGGGCGCGGCCGAGCTCGCGCGTGAGGCGCTCCCGCGTCCGGGAGAGCCGGGTGCCCAGTTCCTGCACGTCGCGCGGCACGCGCAGCATCCAGCCGCGGTCGCGGAAATGGCGCTTGATCTCGCCCGCGATCGTCGGCACGGCGAAGGTGGCGAACTGCACCTCGCGATCGAGATCGAAGCGGTCGACGGCCTTGAGCAGGCCCAGGCAGGCGACCTGCTCGAGGTCCTCGAGCGGCTCGCCCTTGTTGGCATAGCGGCGCGCCAGGCTGCGCGCGAGCGGCAGCATCCGCTCGATCAGCTCCTCGCGCGCCGCGCGGTCGCGACGCTCGTGCCAGCGGCGCAGCAGCTCACGCGTATGCCGCCGGCCACGGTCGGTCCTGCCCGTCCCGTCCATGCGCACCCATGGTGGCACGTCGGGCGGCGCGCAGCCTAGCCCCCCTGTTCGCCGCCCGTCTGCGGCGCTCCGGCGACCGCCCGCAGCCGCGCGAGCGCCTGGCGGATGATGCGCGAGACCTGCATCTGCGAGACGCCGACCAGCTCGCCGATCTCCGCCTGCGTGAGGTCGTGGGCGAAGCGCAGCCGCAGCACCTCCCGCTCGCGCGCCGTGAGCACGCGCATCAGCAGCTCGAGCGTCACGCGCTCCTCCGCGCGCAGGAAGCCGCTCTCCTCCGAGCCGAACGCGTCGCCGACGGTCTCGCCCGCCTCCTCGTCCCCCGCCGCCCGCGGCGCGTCGAGCGAGGAGGCGCGGTAGGCGCCGGAGGCCTCCATCGCCTCGAGCACCTCCTCCGCGCTCACGCCGAGCCGCGCGGCGACCTCGCCGACCGAGGGCTGGCTGCGCTGCTCCTTCCAGAGCTCGCCGACCGTGCGGTCGACCTTCAGCGAGAGCTCCTGCAGATCGCGAGGCACCCGGATCGACCACGTGCGGTCGCGGAAGTGGCGCTTGAGCTCGCCGAGGATCGTGGGGACGGCGTAGCTGGAGAACGCGATGTCACGCGCCGGATCGAAGCGCTCGACCGCTTTGACCAGCCCGAGCGCCGCGACCTGGACGAGATCGTCGAACGGCTCGTCGGAGTGCTCGTAGCGGCGCGCCAGCCGGCGGGCGAGCGGCAGGAAGCGCTCCACGACCGCGTCGCGGTCGGCGGGATCGCCTGTCGCGCGATAGCGCGCGAGCAGCACGCGATCCGCGCGCCTGCGCCCGTCCTCTGCACCCGTCTTCTTCACGACGCGCGGTCCCTCCGCTACGGAACTCGGCGCCGGGGTCCAGGGCGCACTGCCTGCGGGCGGCGGGGTGCTCGGCCGGCCCTTGCGAGCGATCATAGACTACGCGCGGGGGAACTCTTCGATGAGCGCGACGGAGCAGCGCGGCCTGCGGATCCTGGCCGCCGACGAGGACGAGCAGGCGCTGGCGCGCACGGCGCGGCTGCTGCACGAGCTCGGCCACGAGGTCACCGAGTCCGCCGTCGACGCGCGCACGGCAGCGGAGTACATCGCGCGCGACGACCCCGACCTGGCGATCGTCGTCGTGCACCGCGACGACGAGCACGCGCTCGATCTGATCGAGGAGATCTCGAGCTACGCGTCCGGGCCCGTGATCGCGGTGCTCCAGGAGGAGGACGCCGAGTTCGTCGCCCGCGCCGCCGAGCGCGGCATCTCGGCCTACGCGCGCGAGCAGTCGCCCGACGCGGTGCAGGGCGCGATCGAGGTCGCCATGCGCCGCCACCGCGAGCTCGCGGCGCTCGGGGACCAGATCAGCCGCCTGGAGGGCGCGCTCGACCGGCGCGCGGCCATCGAGCGCGCCAAGGGCATCCTGATGGAGCGCCACGGGATCGACGCGCGCAGCGCGTTCGACCGGCTGCGCGCGCACGCGCGCGCCACGAACCGGACGGTCGTGGACGTCGCGCGCGCGGTCGAGGACAGCCACGGCCTGCTCGCCGCGCCGGCCGACGGCGCATCAGGCCACAGCGGTTAGCGAGCGGACCTCGCGGGCAGGC
>DASTWP010000154.1:0-6323 GCA_035765835.1 Solirubrobacteraceae bacterium | reverse complement strand
CGGATAGGACTGGACGGCGGAGGCGCGCGTGCGCGTAAGCCGAAGCCCGTGCCCCGGCGTGAGCGCGAGCGGCGCCCAGCTCGTGCCGGGCACCGGCCAGTCGGTCGCGTCGTAGCGGACGAACCTGCCGCCGAGGTCGCTCTCGCGCGAGCCGTCGGAGAGGTAGAGCTGCACGCGCGGGTGCGCGTCCACCCCGTTGGGGATCCCGCGCACGTAGTGGTCGAGCCACGCGCGCGCCTCGCCGAGCCCGCCGTCGGTGCCCGCAGGCGCGCCGTCGTGCGCGCCGATCACGAGCAGGTGCGCGCCGTCGCCGCGCAGCGCCTGGTAGGCCTGGAACGCGCCCCGCGACTCGACGTCGAAGAAGCCGTCGATCATCAGGATCGGGAGGTGGTTGACGTCGCCGCGGAAGCCGCGCTCCTGCCACCACGAGTCGAGCGTCGGGTGCAGCACCCCGCCGTCGAGGCCCGCCTCGAAGAGGCCGACCGCGACGCCGGGCGCGCTCGAGGGGTTGCGCTGCAGCCGCTCGAGCCCCTGCTCGGTCGCGGGCGCGCCGATCAGCCCTAGCACGCCGAGCCCGGGGATGGCGTTGCTGACGCCGCCGGGCCAGAGCAGGTCGCGGTAGAGCTCCCACGTGCCGGACTTCAGGATCGCCGCGCGCACGCACGGCAGCGCGAGGTGCAGCGAGTCGTAGATCGTGATCGCGCTGGCGGAGAAGCCGTTGAGCGCGAGCGTTCCCTCGCTCCACGGCTGCCGGCACGCCCACCCGAGCACCTCCTGGACGTCCTGCTGCGTGCGCGGGCCGAGCGCGTCGAACGTGCCGTCGCTGTCGCCGGTGCCGCGGATCTGGACGAGCAGGAAGTTGTAGGCCGGGCCGGGGTCGAGCGTCTGGCTGTTGTCGCCGTAGGGGCTGAACTCGACGACCGTCGGCCGGGGAGCCAGCGGCGCCTGGCCGCTCAGCGTCGTCTTCAGCGAGACGCCGTCGTCGGCGGTGAAGCGGATGTCCTGGCTGATCTGCGCGGCGTGCACGGGCGCGGCGGCGGCGAGCGCGGCCGCGACCACCGGGCCGAGCAGCGCCGCGGGCCTTTTCATCGCGCCGGGTCCGGCTGCACGCGCAGGGTGTTCAGGACGGTCGCGAGCATCTGGTAGTGGCCGGCGAGCATCAACAGCTCGATCAGGCCGCGCTCGTCGTAGTGGGCGCGCAGCGCCTCCCACGTCGGGTCGGCGAGGTCGCCGCTCGCGTGCAGCTCGTCGACCGCGCGCAGCAGGTCGCGCTCGCGCTGCGGCCACCCCGGCGCGTCGGGCCCGACGGTCGTGTTCGCGATCTCCTCGTGGGTGAGGCCTGCGCGGCGGCCGATCCGCTCGTGGTGGTGGCGCTCGTAGGCGCACCGGCGCAGGTGCGCCACGCGCAGGATCACGAGCTCGGTCTCGCGCCGCGGCAGCGTGCCGCGCGGCATCAGCCGGCCGGCGAAGCGCAGCCATGCGCGGAACAGCCGCGGATGGCGGCCGAGCGTCATGAAGATGTTCGGCGGCCCGCTGCCCATCGCGCGGCCCGCGATGCGGCCGAAGCCCCAGGCGAAGAGGCCGACGTCGCCCGCGCCGCGGCCCGGCGCGATCCGCGGCGCGTCGCTCATGCGCGCGGCTGCGGCGTCGTGAGCGGCGCGTTCTCCTCGCGCGCGACCTCGAGCGCGCGCCGCAGCCCGCGCTGGAGCGCGCGGTCGATGACCGGCTGGGCGAGCATCCGCAGCGGCAGGATCGGCGACGTGCGCGCCGGCGCCACGATCCGGCGCGCGCGCTTGGCGATGCCCTTCTCGAGCGCGTCGATCGCGACGTGCAGCGGCGCGGTGCGGTGCAGCGGGCCGGCGTGCTGCGTGAGGATCCGCGCCGCCTCGGTGCCGAAGCCGCGGCTGGTCATGTCGGTGTCGATCTCGGCGAAGTACGCCACCCCGACGCGCGCGCCGCTGCGCCGCAGCTCGACGCGCAGCGTGTTGCCCAGCGCCTCGACGCCTGCCTTCGAGGCGTTGTAGGCGCCCATCAGCGGAAGGTGGATCGCGGCGGCGAGCGAGGCGACCAGCAGCGCGTAGCCGCCCTCGTGCGCGACGTGCGGGCCGGCGGCGCGCAGCGTGTAGTACGCGCCCAGCAGGTTGACGGAGACCGTGCGCTCCATCACCTCCGGGTCGCCGCCGAGCAGCGGCAGCTGCGCCGCGATGCCGGCGTTCGCCACGAACGCGTCCAGTCCACCGAGGCGCTCGGCGAGATCCTCGACCGCCTGCTCGACCTGCTCGCGGTCGCTGACGTCGCAGAGCGCGTACGGCGCGCCGCCGCAGCGCGCGGCCGTCTCGGCGAGCTGCTCCTCCTCGAGCCCTGCGAGCGCCGGCAGCGCGCCGCGCTCGTGCAGGCGCTGCGCGAGCGCCGCGCCGATCCCGCGCGCCGCCCCCGTGATCAGGATGCGGCGCCCCTGCAGCGATGTGGTGGCCATGGGTGCTGCAACGCAGCCGTGGCCGCCAACTTGCGGCGGCCGGCAGCGTCCAGGCGGCGGCGCCTGGACAGGGTGTCGAGCCCGCGGGGCGCGGCCTCAAGCGCGGCCCGGGGCCCGCCGATCGCAACGAGGATGGCCCCGGTCCGCCGCCTCGTCCCGCTCGTGCTCGCCGCTGCCGCGACGCTCGCGCTAAACGCGCCCGCGATGGCCAACACCAGCCACGCGGGCTGGCCCGCGATCACCGGGATGCTGCTGATGAACAAGCAGGACCAGAGCCGGCCGCTCGACGGCCGCCCCGGCTTCGACCCCTTCGACGGCGCCGACAGCTCCTACTCCTGCGACGGGCAGCACGCCAACACCGCCTGCGTGCCCGGCGGCCCCGCGTTCGCGCCCGCCGACCTCGCCTGCGGCCGCCACGTCGTCGCGACGAACGGCTGGCCGCAGTTCCTCGTGGCGCGCCTGTGCTCGACCGCGCGCATCTCGGTCGTGCCGGGCGGGATCGGCCACAACGAGCTGCTGGGCGGCCACGGCAGCGACACGATCCACGCCGGCCCGGCGGGCGACGTGATCTGGGGCGACTACAAGCCGAGCGGCCAGCCGTCGGCGCAGTCCGACCACCTCTACGGCGGCCCCGGCAAGGACTTCATCTACGCGAGCCACGGCCGCAACTCGATCTGGACCGGGGGCGGCGACGACGTCGTCCACGCGCACTTCGGCCACGGCTCGATCCACTGCCAGGGCGGCAACCCGATCGTCTACCTGAGCCGCGAGAGCCGCCGCCGCTACCACCTCTCCGGCTGCCGCCGGATCAGCTACTTCACGGTCGGCTACTAGCCCGCCGCTCGGGAATCTGGAAGATCGGGAGCCGCGGCGGCGTCCTCGTCGGTGTGCCGTTCACGACGAGAGGGGGATGACGTGCGCCGGGTGCTGATGGCGGTCGGGCTGTCGATCGGGGTCCTCGGGGTCGCGGCGTCGCCCGCGCTGGCGACGTTCCACCTCGAGAAGGTCAACGAGGTGATGCTCGCGTCCGCGAGCGGCGACGCAAGCGTCCAGTTCGTCGAGCTGCTCGACACCGGCGGCTCCGAGGAGCAGTTCACGCCGGTCTTCGCGCCCTACCAGCTCGTCGTCTACGACGCCGCCGGCAACAAGCTCGGCTCGCACATGCTGGACCCGAACGGCCTGCGCGCGGCCGCCGCGACCGGCACGCCGTACCTGGTCTCGACCGCCGCCGCCGACGCCGCCTTCGGCGTGCAGGGCGACGAGCGCCTTGACGTCGCGCTGCCGCTCGCCGCCGGGCAGGCCTGCTTCGAGGCCAACCCGACGCCGCCGGCGTTCAGCTGCCTGACGTGGGGCGCCATCACCAAGCCGGTACCCACGAACTCGATGGGCACCGGCTCCGCGAACGGGCCCGTGCCCCCGAACGGCGAGTCCGACCAGCGCCAGCCGGACAACACGATCGTCGCCGCGCAGCCGACGCCGAAGGCACCGAACAGCGCCGCCGCGCCCGCGCCGACGCCCGCGCCCGGGCAGGCGATGGCCGCGTTCACCGGCGTGCGCATCGCCGGGCGCACGGCGCGCGTCGACCGCCGCGGGCGCGCCGGCATCCGCCTGCGCTGCCCCGCGGGCACCGACGGCGCTTGCAGCGGCAGGCTCGTCCTGACCACCGCCCGCGGCGCCGCGCGGATCGGGAGCACGCGCTTCGTCGTCGCGGCGGCGAAGTCGGCAACGGTCGCGGTGCGGCTGACACGCGCGGCGCTTCGGCGGCTCGCACGCGACGGCCGCCTCGCCGTGCACGTGCGCGCGGTCGCCCGCGACGCCGCCGGCACCGCGGTGACGACGCGCGCGACGCGCTTCACGCTGACGATGCGCCGGCGGCGCTGACGCCCAGCCGCGCGGACAGCCCGCGCTGCGCCCGCTCGGTCGTCGAGCTCGTCAGCCGCTGATCACGACGCGCGCCGGCGCCGAGCGGTTCCCCGCGTCGTCGATCGCGACGATGCGCAGGCGCTTGACGCCGGGCGGGACGCCGTGGACCGCGAAGCTCTCGGCGCTGCCGGACGGCTTCGGGCGCGGCAGGCCGGCCGCGTGCCCGCCGGGCCACGTGATCGCGTAGCGCCGCGCGGTCCCGACGTTCCAGTCGTCGCCCGTCGCGACGAAGCCCACCTGCACCGCCCCGTCGGCGCTGCGCCGCGCGGCGGCATGCGTGACGACGGCCGGGCGGCGCGTGTCGAGCCCGTACTGGCCGGTGTTGCGCTCGTCGTGGCGGTAGTGCCACCAGTCCGAGCGCCCGGCGTCGCCGCGCACGCGCCACTGGAAGAGGTCGCCCTCGCGCGTGCCGTAGACGAGGCGCTGGCGGCCGTCCAGCCGCGGGTCGCCGACCGTGCCGACGAAGCCCGTCCACTGGCCCGTGTACTTCGGGAAGCCCGGCGCCTCGAGGCCGGTGGGCCCCCACGCGTGGATGAAGTAGTTGTCGTTGGCCTCGATCGCCGAGCGCGTTCCCGGACCGGCCTGCCCGAGGTCGGCGACGACCGGCGCGTCGTAGAACGGGAAGCCGTCCTGGCGCTGCGGGAAGCCGGGCGTGGCGACCTGGCCGGTGCGCACGTCCCAGGCCTTCTCGTAGACCTGCGGCAGCGAGGCCTGCCCCGCCGATCCGAGCGCGCCGAGGATCGACTCGACGCCCGTCGTGCTCTGCACGAAGTCCGGCGTGCCGGTCCCGAGCAGGTCGCCGAAGCCGCCCTGGCCGGTCAGCGTCAGCGTGTGCGTGTCGCCGGTCGGCCGGTAGGGCGGGTTCGGCGCGCACGCGGCGCTCGTGCAGGACATGTCGAGCTTCTTGAAGACGCTGCCGTCGGGGTTCAGCGCCTCCATCGGCCCGGTCACCGCGCCGCTGACGATCTTCAGCCCGGAGCCGTCGACGTTCGCGAACGTCGGCGGCGCGACGCCCTCGCCGACGAAGTCGATCGACTGGTCGTAGCAGAAGGACAGCGACGGCATGGCGACGGGCCAGTTCGGCAGGTAGGCGCCGCCGGCGTGGTCGTTGCCGTCGGGCCAGAGCCCGTACAGCCACGCCTTCGAGGCCGGGTTGGAGCCGAGCGGCGTCAGCCCGAGCACGGTGTCCTGCGTGGCGGCGCTCTGGCCCGAGCACTCGAAGCTCGACACGAACACCTGCGGACGGTCCTTGCCGAGCACGTCGGCGACGCCGACGGAGTACATGAGCTTCGGGTCGCGCATGTAGTGCGCGGGGTCGACGCCGTCGCGCGCGAAGTCCGCCTGCGGCAGCTTGACCTCGACCGGCCAGCCGGGCACGCGCGTGCCGTCCGGCCGCCACGCGTAGACCTTGCCGTCCCAGCCGGGGATGATCGCGTCGAGCTTCTTGCCGCCCTCGAGCGGCGCGAGCACGGGCGCGGCCCACGCCCCGCGCTGCGGGTCGCGGCTGTGCGGCGTGGGCGAGCGCGGCGTCGGCACGGCGTGCTGGTCGGGAGGCGTGTCCATCGCCTGCGGGAACCCGGGCAGGCGGCGCCCGTCCGGGCCCCACGCGTAGATGCGGCCCTGCATGCCCGTCGCGACGACGTCGAGCCTGCCGTCGTGGTCGAGATCGCCGACCGCGATGCCGGACAGCGGATCGCGCTGGTCGCGGAAGACCGGCAGGCGATAGGCCGGCGCGTCGAAGTTCTCGGGGTTCGCCGGGTCGATCGTGCGCAGCAGGTCGGAGTGCACCGGGAAGCCGGTCACCTCGCTGCCGTCGGGCCGCAGCGCGTGCACGTCGCCGTCGTAGGTAGAGAAGATCAGGTCGAGCTCGTGGCGGCCCTCGAGGTCGGCGTAGGTCGGCGCGCCGCTGATCTCGGCCCCGAAG
>DASTWP010000153.1:0-15837 GCA_035765835.1 Solirubrobacteraceae bacterium | reverse complement strand
CTGGCGCTCGCCGGCCGAGAGCGCATCCGGCGTCACGACTGCGTCCAGGCCGCCGAGCCGATCCACGAGCGCCGCCGCCCCGAGCAGCTCGAGCGCGTCGGCGACCCGCCCCGGCGAGGCGCCCGGGGCGAGGTACAGCAGGT
This sequence comes from Solirubrobacteraceae bacterium, assembly GCA_035765835.1. GTDB lineage: Bacteria > Actinomycetota > Thermoleophilia > Solirubrobacterales > Solirubrobacteraceae > JAOPZW01. The sequence goes on along the minus strand of DASTWP010000153.1, from coordinate 15,694 downwards.
TCTCGCGCACCGTCGCGCAAAGGACGTAGGCCTCCTGGGGGATGAGCACGCGGTGGCGGCCGAGCGCGGCCGGGTCCACCGCCGCGACCGGGACGCCACCGAGAAGGATCGAGCCCTGCTGCGGCGCGAGCAGGCCGGCGGCGAGGTTCGCGAGCGTCGACTTGCCCGCCCCGCTGGGACCCACGATCGCCAGGTGCTCGCCGTCCCGCAGGTCCAGGTCGAGCCCGTCGATCACGGGATCGGCAGCCGGGCCGTAGGCGAACGTCACGTCGCGCAGGCGCAGTGAGCCGTCGCGCGGGACGGACGGCGATGCGGCGGCGCGCACCGGCTCGTCGGGCGCGGTCGTCTCGACGATCCGCCGCAGCGTGACCAGCAGCCAGAGCCCGGTGCTCCCGATGCCCGCGACGAGCTGCTGGAGCGCGGGCTGCACGCCTCGCAGCACGTATGTCAGCACGCCGATGATCGCGCCGGTCGCAGCGCCGTCGCGCTGCAGCCGGGACGCCGCGAGCAGGACCAGCACGACAGGCACCCAGCCGCCGAGCGCGACGATCAGGGTCCGCAGCGCGCTCATCCGCGCAACCCGCGTGCTCGCGCGCGCCTGCTCGCGCACCCGGCCGCCGATCGCTTGCATCGCCGCGTCCTCGCCGCCGCAGGCGACCACGTCGCGCAAGCCGCCGATCCCCGAGGCGGATGCTTCGGCGAGCGCCTCGTCGGCGAGGATCGACTCGCGCTGGCGCGCCGCCAGTCGCGGCAGCGCGAGCACGAACACCCCCAGCGACAGGCCCAGAGGCGCGAGCACGAGCACGGTCGCGCCCGGCACGAGCGTCGCGAGGCCGACCAGCGCTGCGCCGGCGGTGACGAGGAAGCCCTGCGCCACGAGCAGCACCGACGCATACGCCTCGCGCACGATCTCGACCTGCTGCGTCAGCCGCGCGACGGCGGCGGAGTCCGGCGGCGCGCCCGCGCGCGCGGACCGGCGCAGGGAGCCGCCGACCGCGCGCCGCACGAGCTCGTCGCGGAAGGGCTCGATCACGACGGCCAGGCGCAGGAACGCCTCGCGCGTGCCCCAGGAGCCCGCGAGGACGGTGAGCCCGAAGAGCGCGAGGAAGCCGAAGCCCGCGCCGCCGCGCCCGGCGAGGAAGCCGCGGTCGAGGGCGAGGGCGATCAGCCGCCCGGAGAGGGCGACGGGCAGCGCCTCCACCGCCGACCAGAACGCGAACAGCAGCAGCTGGTGGAACCGGCCGCGCAGCGACGCGCGCAGCAGGCCGCCGGCTCCTCCCGGCCGCGCGGCGCGGCTCACGCCGCCCTCCCGTCGTGCGCGGCCACGGCGTCCGGCGCGAACAGCGCGCGGTAGCCGGGCAGCTGCCAGAGCTCCGCGTGGGTGCCGCCGGCACGCACGGCGCCCTCCTCGAGCCAGACGACGGTGTGCGCCCGCGCAGCGGTCGACGCGCGGTGCGCGACCACGATCCGCGTGCGGTCGCGCAGCGCGCCGGTCAGCGCTTCGGCGATGTGGTGCTCGGTGACGGTGTCGAGGCTCGCCGCGATGTCGTCGAGCAGCAGCACGCGCCCGGCGTGCGCGAACGTGCGCGCCAGGCCGAGCCGCTGCAGCTGCCCGCCCGACATCGGCGCCTCGCGCAGCGGTGTGCGGTAGCGGCGCTGCAGGCGGCAGATGAAGTCGTGGGCGCGCGCGGCGCGTGCCGCGGCGTGCAGCTCGCGTGCGGGCGGCCGGCAGGTGCCGAACGCGATCGCGTCGGCGACCGTGTCGCCGATCAGCGCGGGCCGCTCGAAGCCGTAGCCGATCGCGCCGCGGAGCTCGGCGCGTGCCAGCTGCGCCAGCGGCACGCCGTCGAGCAAGACCTCTCCTTCGTCGGGATCCAGGAGCCGGCCCGCCACCGCCGACAGCAGCGACTTGCCCGCGCCGCTCGGGCCGACCACCGCCAGCAGGGTCCCCGGCGCCACGACGAGGCTGACGTCTCGCAGCGTGCTGCGCGCGCCGTCGTGCACCGTCACGCCGCGCAGCTCGAGCCGCCCGCCGCCGGGCGGCAGCCTCTGCCGGCCGTATGCGGGCGGCTCGGTGCGCAGCAGCTGCGCGAGCCTGCCGGCCGCCGCGCGCGAGCGTGCGAGCGCCGTGACCGACGACAGCGCGCTGCCCATCGTCGCCCCGAGCAGGACGTACTGCGCGGCGGCGAGCAGCTCGCCGGCGCTGATGCGGCCGTGCATCAGCTCGAGGCCCGCGACCGCCAGCACGGCGACCTCCAGCAGCGCCACCAGCAGCCCGTCCTGCGCGCTGATGCGCATCTGCGCGCGCCAGATCCCCATGCCGTGACGGTGCAGCTCGGGCAGCGGCTCGAGGACCCGCGCGGCCTCGCGGTCGATCGTGCCCGCGGCGGCGATCGTGCGCACCCCGCGCAGCGCGTCGACCAGGCGGGCCGCGATCTCGCCCTGCACGGTGAGGTAGCGCTCCGCGAGCTCCTGCGCATCGCGGGCGAGCGTCCGCAGCAGCAGCAGCAGGACGGGGACGCCGGCGAGGAAGGTCACGCAGAGCCATGGGTCGATCAGGGCGAGGCCGACCGGTCCGCCGATCGCCGGGATCAGCGCCGCACCCGCCCGCACCGCCACCTGCCCGCTGCGGCCCGCCTGCGCGCAGTTGCCGACCAGCCGGCCGACGAGGTCCCCGGCCCCGGCACGGGCGGTCGCACGCGTCCCGAGGTCCAGCACGTGGCGCAGCAGCAGCGTGCGCAGCCATGCCGTGGAGCGGGCGGCCGAGGCGCCGGCGGCAACCTCCTCGAGCGCGTCGAGCAGCACGAGCGCACCGACCAGCACGGCCGTGGCGAGCAGCCAGGTGCTCGAGCCGCGGTGGCGCAGGACCGCGTCGATGGTGTGGCCCAGCAACGCGGGGAAGGCCGTCTCCGCGGCGGCGAGCGCGACGGCGGCCGCGGCAAGGAGGCCCAGCCAGGGGCCGCCGTGCGCTGCGGCCCGCAGCAGGAGCCGGTCGGCGTCGCGCCGCTCCGGCGAGCGGTGGCCGCTCCGCGATTCCGCGGCGCGGCCACCGGCGCGCTCCGTCACGGCACGTTGCAGAGCAGGCTCAGCGTGCTTGCCGTCGTCTGCCCGCAGCCCTGGCTCGCGCGACTGCCCTTCGTGGGCTTGGCCCCGCGGTCCGGGCCCTTCAGGCCCTGTAGGTCCAGAACTGACATCTATCCCCTCCTTCAGAGGGTTCAGTCGACATACTGGGTGCCCCCGGCCTGCCGGGGGCACCTACCGGAGAGCCGTGCCCGGGGAGCCCCTGGGCACGGCTCGGGTGTTCTCGCTAGAGCAGGTTGCAGATCAGGCTGAGAGTGCTCTCGGCCGAGTTACCGCAGCCCTTGCTCGTCCGGCTTCCGGGCGGCGGTCCCTTCTCGACGGGACGCTGAAGTCCCTGCAGATCGAGGATTGCCATTCGCTCACCTCCTTCCGGCGGTCGTCATCAGCGGTTCGGTGGAGGCGCTGGGTACCGGCGGCGCCTCGAGGAAGGGCAGGTGGACGGGCTCGTCGTGGAGCGCGGCTCCGAGTGCGAGCAGGACGCCCGCTGTTCCGCTGGCGAGGTCCATGGAGAGCCTCATGAGCTGCTCGCCGGGGAAGGCGAGCCCGTCCTCGTAGGGGAGGGCGTGCCAGGACATCCGGCGCACCTGGGCGGCGGCGACCGCGCTGCGCTCCGCGGCCGTTCCCGGCGGATGCGGCCTGGCGAGGAACAGCAGCATCCCGGCGCGGCCGTACAGCAGGCCGGGCTCGATGTACAGCTGCGCCTCCGCGGCGCGCCCGACGCGGTCGAGCGCGTCGGCGAACGCATCGTCCTCGCGCCGGGCGAGGTAGTCCTGGAGCGCGAAGCCGATCCCGACGCCGCCGTCGGCCACGTAGGGGCACGAGCGCCAGCCCTCGTCGACCTCGAGCGCCCCGTCCTCCGGCCGCAGGACGCAGCGGCGCAGGTCCTGGCCGATCGCGGTCGCGGCGAGGTCGAGGAAGGCCTCGTCGCCGGTCCGGTCGTACATCCGCATGAACAGCAGCGCAGGTCCCGAGGAGCCCCGGACGAGCCCGGCGTACGGGTCGGCGCCGCCGCTTCGCGTGGGGACGCTCTCGACGTCCCCCAGGCGGTCGGCGGTGATCTCGACGAGCTCCTCGGCGGCCGCGAGGACGGCGGCATCCCCCGTGAGGTCCGCGAAGTGCAGGAGGTTCAGGCCGATGCCGGCCAGGCCACCGCGGAGATCGAGCCCGAAGTGGCGGAACTTGCCCTGCTGCTCCTCGCAGGCGCGCGCGAGGACCGCGAGCGCCTCGGCGCGCCGCCCGAGCCGCTCGAGCACGTGGGCGACGCCGTGCAGCCCGTCCCAGAGCCCGAGCCGCGTGCCCTCCGGAGGGTCGAGCGCCCGCCGCACGAGCCAGTCCTCGTGCTCGGGCTGGCGGCCGGCGCCCGTGAGGGCGAGCGCGTAGAGCACCCCGGCCGCGCCGTGGGCGAGGTTCAGGCCGCCGCTGACGAACTGCTCGACGTCCCCCGGGAAGAGGCGGTCGTCGCGATGCGGCGTGGCGCTCGCGAGGATCGCGCTCGCCATCGCCTCCCGCGCGGCGATCCAGCCCTCGGGCGTCGGCTCGAGCCGCAGCTGCGCGAGGCGGGCGGCGCGGCGGCGCGGCTCGCCGTCGCGCGCGCCCGCGATCGCCTGCGCCGCCTCGCGCAGGAACCCCCCGGCGGTCGGGAACAGCTTCGCGATCTCCTCGGCGAGATGGTCGGCCTTCGACGTGTCGAGGCCGAGCAGCGCCGTCAGCGGCATGAAGACGTAGAGCCGCAGGCACGCAAGCGCGTGCCGGTCGACCGCCTGGCCCGTGGCGCCGCGCGGCGCGATGAAGGCGGGGTCGGCCAGCGCCTGCGTGCGCGGATCGTCCGCGTCGCCCGCCATCTCGAGATCGATGAGGACGACCCGGCCGTCGGGGCGGACCAGGACGTTCGAGGGGTGGACGTCGAGGATCGCCATGCCGCGAGCGTGCACCTGGGCGATGGCGTCCTCGACGCGCCGGCAGATGTCCATCGCCCATTCGGCGTAGTCGGCCGCGGCCTGCGGATCCAGCACCTGGAGCACGAGCGGGCTGCGCTTCGCCAGGCACGTGTGCACGGAGTCGCCCTCGACGAAGTCCTGCACCAGGAAGTGGTGCTCGCCCAGGACGTGATGGCCGCGCAGGCCGGGGACGACGTCCAGTCCCGCGAGGCGCTCCAGCGCGCGGCGCTCGCGCTCCAACCGCTCGACCCCGTCGCTGCCGTCGACCGCGAGCCCGGCGTGCGGGCGCGCCTCCTTGAGCACGACGGGCTCACCGGTGCGCTTGTCGGTGCCGCGGTAGACGCCGCCGCTGTTGGAGAAGTGCAGCGCGCTCTCGATCGTGTACGGCAGCTCGTCGACCGTCGCGCTGTTGCGCGCCGCGAGGTGGGGCTCGAGCAGCTTCGGGAGCGCCAGCCACTCCGGCAGCCGGAACACCGGCCCGCGGCGGTCCGGCACGAGCCGGCCGTCCGCGTCGGCGATCGCGAGCTCCTGCACACCGGTCGGGCCGATGCAGTAGCGCGCCGCGAAGCCGCCGTAGCGCACGTAGAGCGGGCCGTTGCCGATCCGCAGGTCGCTGAGGATGTAGGGCCCGGGCTGCCCCTCGAGCAGCGGCGCGAGCTCGCTGAGGATGCGCTCGAGCTGCTGGTCGTCGACCGGGTAGATCGTGGCCAGCTTGCCGCTCGAGCCGCGGTCGGAGTACTTCAGGTTGCGGACGAAGAAGAGGCTGCGGCTGGGGATGAACTTGAACGCGATCCCGCGCTCGACGCAGTGGCGCCACACGGTCTCGACGACCTCGGCGGCGTTGTCGATGCAGGCCGAGGCGTGGATCTTCCACCCCTGTGCAGGCAGCTCCAGGCCCTCAGGACAGAGCATGACCCAGTCCTCCAGCTCGGCGCGCTTCCAGCCCGCCGGGACTGGCCGCTCGGCCGCCGGGAAGTCGGCCTCCCTCTTCGTAGACGCAGTCGGAGTGTCGTAGAAGAGGGGATCGACCAGGCAGTAGACCTCGTAGCCCTTCACGCAAAGGCTCCCGTCTGGACCGGTCTGGCTCTTCCTACCCCCGCGACGAACCGGTAATCGGAGTAATTGCAGAACTTCGGCGTTGAAATTCGTGCCCCATCTCCTCGCCGGAACCAGCGTCGCCGACCGCCGCGTCGGCGGAGGCGGCCGCGGTCGCGACGTCGCGCGGGTAGGTCCGCCGCGCGCGCAGCACCAGCAGCGCGCCCGCGACCAGCGGCACGAGCATCACCAGGAACGCGAGCGCGACGCCGTGGCCGCCGTCGATGTGCTCCCCTGTCACCGCCCGCGACGGCCCGCCGAAGCTCTGCGAGACGAAGCCGAAGAGCAGCGGCGCGGCCGCGACCGCCGCCATCTGCAGCAGCGTCCGCACGCCCTCCGCGCGGCCCCACAGGCGCGGGTGCATGATGTCCAGCCGCGCGGCGTTCAGCGGCGGGTTGGACGCGGCGAGGCCCGCCGCCGCGACGACGAACAGCGGCATCGAGATCGCGAGCACGTCGCTGAGCAGCGCCGGCACGAGCAGCACCGCGGCGATCAGCGGCCCGGCCGCCCCGACCACGATGCGCGCGTTCAGCCTGCCGCGCTTCAGGCGGCGGTCCGCGATCCGCCCGCTCAGCACCACTCCGGCCAGCGCGCCGAGGCCGATCACCGCCGCCAGCGAGGAGGCGGCGGACTGGCCGAGGCCGTAGTGCGAGCGCAGCAGCACGACCGTGAACGTCTGCACGCCCGCGAAGAAGAAGTAGCCGAGCGCGGAGGCGACGATCAGGATCAGGTTCGTGCGCACCCGCAGCACGTACTTCACGGCCTCCCAGAGCGGCATCCGCTCGGGGTCGTGGTGCAGCACGAGCTCGGGATCGGGCTCGACGCCCTTGCGCCTGACGGCCCTGCGCGCGAGTTCGGCCGACGCGTCGTCCGGCTGCTCGTCGAGGTCCTCGCCGGACTCCTCGATCTCCTCCGCCCCGACGATCTCCTCGGCGCCCGGCTCGAGCCGGCTCTGCCCTCCCCGCGCGGGCTCCGGCAGCAGCTTCACGAACGCGACGGCGAGCGCGATCGCGGGCAGGACGAGCCACCAGAACGCCCACCGCCACGACAGGATCCCCGCGAGGTCGCCGCTGATGAGGAAGCCGAGCCCCGCCCCCAGCAGCTCGCCGCTGAGGATCATCCCCCAGATCTTCGCGCGCTCGGCCGCGGGGAACAGATCGCCGGTGAGCGACGCGAGCGTGGGGCCGGCGGTCGCGGCGACTCCGCCGAGGGAGATCCGCGCCAGCAGCAGGACGCCGTATGAGCCCGCGGCGCCCGCGAGCACCATCGCGGCGCACCACAGCACGATCGTCGCGGAGAGCAGGTGGACGCGGTTGATGCGGTCGGTCAGCCAGCCGATGGGGACCGTCGCGATCGCGGCCGTGGCCGAGCTGAGCGTGACCAGCAGGCCGACCTGGATCGGCGTGATGTGCAGGTGCTGCTCGAGCTCGGCCGCGACCGCGCCGACCGTCCCCTTGTCGGCGGCGTCGAGCCCGAGCGCGCACGCGAGCAGCACGATGACGCGCGCGCGGGCGCTGCCGCCCGCGTGCTCGCGCAGCCGCTCGGCGACCCCCGCGATCAGTGCGCCTCCGCGACGTGCAGGGCCTTCTCGGCGCCGCTCGGCAGGCTTGCCAGCGGCGGGACAGGGGGCCTGCGCCGCGAGAGCGCGGAGGCGACGGCGCCGCGCAGGGCGCCGCCGGACGTCGCGAGGTCGGCCAGGCCGTGGGCGGCCAGCGCGCGCGCGTTGTCACGCACGTGGCCGATCAGCCAGCCGGAGCAGATCACGCGGCAGGCGCGCAGGCGCGCCTCGAACGTCGAGACGCCGGCGGTGGCCGAGACCACGGCGTCCGAGGCGGCGAGCAGGTCGTCCATGCCGTCCGTGTACCCGAGCGGGCGCACCCGCCCCTCGCGATCGAAGCGGCCGGACAAGCGCGCTCGTGCCTGCTCGTTGCGCCCGCACACGACGAGCACGTGATGCGCGCCCGCGCGCAGCGCCGCCTCGGTTCCGCCCTCGAGGTCGCCGGCGCCCCAGCCGCCCCCGTTGACGAGCACCACGTGGCCGCCGTCGAGACCGAGGGACCCGCGCGCGCGCGCCGGGTCGCGGGGCTCGAAGTAGCGGCGGTCGATCAGCGGGCGGATCGCGACCGCGCGCCCCGGGCCCGCACGGCGCTCGATCTCCGCCAGCGCCTGCTCGTACATCGCCAGGTGCAGGTCGATGCCCGGGTGCGTCCAGAAGCCGAGGCCCGCGAGCGGGCCGACGACACCGCAGACCGGGACCTCGAGGCGGCGCCGCGCGCGCAGCCGCCCGAGGATCGCGCTCATGATCGGGTACGTCGAGACGACGACGTCCGGGTCGCGCGCACGGATCGCGCGCAGCATCGGCGCGCCGGCCAGCGCCTCGAGCGCGGCCTCGCCGGCGCGGCGCGCGGCCCCGACGTTCATCACGATCCGGTAGGCGAGGTCGTAGGACCAGCCGACGCGGTCGAGGTGGTAGTCGAAGCCGCGCGAGAGCACGTCGTTCAGTCGCGGGCCGAGCACCGCGAAGTCGTCGAGCACCTCGACCGATGCGCCGCGGTCGCGCAGGTCGCGCTCGAGCGCGCGCGCCATCGCCGTATGGCTCGCGCCGATCGGTGCCGAGAGGACCAGGACGCGGGCCATGGCGGCGTCAGGCAGCCGCCTTCTCGGCGGCCGCCGCCTCCCCCTCCTCGAGCTGGCCGCGGCGCAGTGCCGGCAGCGCGACCCGCCAGAAGGCGCGCCCGAGGACGCCCGGGCCGTGGCGCAGCTCCGGCCATGACGGCCTGCGCGCCGGCAGCGCGCGCCGGCGCGTGTAGGTCGTGCGCAGCTGGTGGTCGCAGCGGGAGAGGATCGCCTCGGGCGCGTAGGCGCCGCGCAGCGTGCGCCGCCAGCCGTTCGAGAACTGCACGCTGCCCATCAGGGAGTCCGACACGAGCAGCGCGTGGTCGAAGGTGCCGAACGAGTGCCGGTCGCGGGGGAAGACGCAGAGGATGTGCCGCACGCCCGCTGGTTCCCCGGGCGCGGGCGGCCCGGATCGCCGCGGGGTCCGCGGCCGGACTCCGGGTTGGGGCGCCTCAGGCGTGGGGAACGACGCTTCCCGGATGCCGCTCGCCACCTCCTATCCGCCCTCGCTGCTCGCGGGCGCCGCGGCGGCGCTGGCAGCGGCGGGCGCGGCGAACCTGGGGATGGTCATCCAGGCGCTCGACGCCCGCGACGTGCACGAGAGCCACTCGATGCGGCTCTCCCTGCTCGGGCGGCTGCTGCGCCGGCCGCGCTGGCTCGCCGGCGCCGCCATCGGCTACCTGTCGTTCCCGCTCCAGGTCGCCGCGCTGATCGAGGCGCCGATCGTGCTCGTCCAGCCGCTGCACTCCGCGGGGCTGCTCGTGCCGCTGGCGATGGGCGCGCTGCTGCTGGGCGAGACCGTCGAGCGCCGCCACCTCGCCGCGGTCGCGACGATGGCGGCGGGCGTCGCGCTGATCACGTGGGGTGCGCCCACCACGCGCGACACCGAGGCCGGCGCCGCGCTGATCGCCGCGACCGCGGTGCTCGGCGCCGTCGCGCTGACGCCGTACGTGCTGCCACGCGAGCGCTGCACGCCCGCGGCGCTGATCGTCTGCTCGGGCCTGGGGTTCGCCGCCGCGAACCTGTCGGCGAAGGGCTTCAGCGACCGGCTCTCGACCGGCGACGTCGCGCACGCGATCCCGTGGCTTGCGGCGGCGGCGCTCGCCGGCGCGGCCGCGACGCTGCTGCAGATGTCCGCGTTCCAGCGCCACCCCGTCATCGACGTCGTGCCGGTCAGCTACGCGGTGCCGGCGTTCCTGCCGGTCCTGATCGCGCCGCTGGTCTTCGACGAGCGCTGGTCGAGCGCGGTCGGCGCGGGCCTGCCGTTCGCGGTCGGCGCCGGGCTGCTGGCGGCGACGACCGTGCTGCTGGCGCGCGCGAGCACCGTCCTGCGCCTGGCGGGCGCCAGGGCATGACGGGAGGCACCGTCGGCGGCATCGCGGTGGCCGCCGTCGCCGCGTGCTGCAACGCGGCCGCGGTCGCGCTCCAGGCCTCCGAGGCGCGGCGCGCGCGGCGCGCGGCCCGGCCCGGCATCGGCCTCATCCGCCGTCTCGTGCACCGCCGCCGCTGGACCGCCGGCATCGCGCTGCTGGCGATCGCGTGGCCGCTCCAGGTGACCGCGCTCGCGCTCGCGTCGCTGACGGTCGTGCAGCCGGTGCTGACCGCGAGCCTGATCGTGCTGCTGGGCATCGGCGCGACCTGGCTGCACGAGCGCGTCGGGCTGCGCGAGGTGCTCGGCGTGCTCGCGATCGCGGCGGGCGTCGTCGAGATCGTGCTCGTCGCGCCGCGCCATTCGCTCACCCACCCGCCGACGCTGCCGCTGGTCGTCGCGGTCTGCGCGATGGCCGCGGTCGTCGTGGCCGGGCACCTCAGCGGGCGCGCCGTGCCGCGCGCCGCGCTGCTGCTCGTGCTCGCGGCCGGCATCGGCTACGGCGGCAGCGACTTCGCCGCCAAGCTCGTCTCGACGAAGGCCTCGGCCGGGGAGTGGGGGGTCGCGGTCGGCTGGCTCGCGGCGTCCGTGCTGCTCGGCGTGCTCGCGCTCGTCGACGAGAGCTTCGCGCTCCAGCGGCGCGCCGCGACGAGCGTCGCGCCGATCGTGGCGGCGATGAAGGTCCCGGTCCCGGTCCTGCTCGCGCTCGGGATCGGCGGCGAGGGCTGGGGCCCCGCCGGCGGCCTCGCGATCGTCGGCGGCATCGTCGTCGTCAGCGCGGGCGCGGTGCTGCTCGCGCGCTCGGCGGCGGTCGCGGCGGCATCGGGCTCGGGATGAGCCGCCGCCGAATATGCTCGGCGCAGATGCCGAGCATCGACGTCGCAGAGCTGCTCGCCGCGCGCGCCGGCGAGGAGATGGAGCTCAACGAGCGCCACCTGAACCCGCAGCTCGGGCGCGTGCTGCGCACGCTCGGCTTCGACCGCGGCTGGCGCGGCGGCGAGGGCGCGCACCTGATCGACGCCGACGGCGAGCGCTACCTCGACATGGTCGGCGGCTTCGGCGTCTTCGCCGTCGGCCGCAACAACGCTGCGGTGCGCGCCCAGCTCGAGGCCGCGCTGGCGGCGGACACGGCGAACCTGCCGCAGATCGGCGTGACGCTGCTGGCCGGCGTGCTCGCCGAGCAGCTGCTCGCGCGCGCTCCCTCCTCGCTCGGCGCCGTGATCCTCTCCAACAGCGGCGCCGAGTCGGTCGAGGCGGCGATCAAGCTCGCGCGCGGGGCGACCGGCCGCATGCGGATCCTGTTCTGCGAGCACGGCTTCCACGGGCTGACCAACGGCGCGCTGTCGCTGAACGGCAACCCCGAGTTCCGCGAGGGCTTCGGCCCGCTGCTGCCCGGCTGCGAGCCCGTCCCGTTCGGCGAGCTCGATGCGCTCGAGCGCGCGTTCGCGGAGGGCGACGTGGCGGCGTTCGTCGTCGAGCCGGTGCAGGGCAAGGGCGTGCACCTGCCGCCCGAGGGCTACCTCGAGGGCGCGCAGGCCCTCTGCCGCCGGGAGGGCGCGCTGTTCATCGCCGACGAGGTGCAGACCGGCCTCGGGCGCACCGGGCGCATGTTCGCGTGCGAGCACTGGGGGCTCGAGCCCGACGTGCTGACGGTCTCGAAGGCGCTGTCAGGCGGCTACGTGCCGATCGGCGCGACGCTCGCGCGCCGCGAGGTCTTCGACGCGGTCTTCGACTCGATGGAGCGCGCGGTCGTGCACAGCTCGACGTTCGCCACGAACGACCTCGCCGCGGCTGCCGGGATCGCCACGCTCGCCGAGCTCGACGACGCCGGCATCGTCGGGCGCGCCCGCGCTTCGGGCGAGCTGCTGCTCGAGCTCACGCGCCCGCTCGTCGAGCGCTACGAGATCGTGCGCGAGGTCCGCGGCCTGGGCCTGCTGTGGGCGCTCGAGCTCGGCCCGCCGGAGAGCCGCGGGGCGCGAGCCCTGTGGCGCGCCGTCGAGTCCTACCAGCCCGGCCTGTTCGCGCAGCTCGTCACGGTGCCGCTGTTCCACGAGCACCGGATCCTGATCCAGGTCGCCGGGCACCACACGAACGTCGTCAAGGCGATCCCGCCGCTCGTCGTGGAGGAGGCCGACCTGCACCGCTTCGCCCAGGCGCTCGACGACGTGCTGGGGCGCGCCGAGCCGCTCTTCGGCGCGACCGCGCGGCTCGGGCTCACGCTCGGCCGCCGCGCGCTCACGGGGCGCCGGGCGCGCGGCAACGGCCACGACCGGGTAGCCCAGAGCCGATGGCCGGACGCTCGCTCCTCAGCCTGATCGCGGTCGGCGTTGCGACCGTCACCGTGCTCCTCGTGGGCGTCGACGCCGGCTACGGGCACCTGACCGACATCCTCGGCGGCGTCGGGCCGGGCTGGGTCGTGCTCGCGGCGGCGCTCCAGATCCCGGCGTTCGGCGCCTACGCGATCGCCTATCACTGGGCCGTCGGCGTGGACGGCGGGCCGCGCCTGCGCTGGAAGAGCACGATCTCGATCGTCATGGCCGGCTTCGGCGCGTACGCGCCGCTCGGCGGCTTCGATCTCGACAACAAGGCGCTGCAGAAGATCACCGACCGGCGCCGTGCGATGCAGCGCGTGCTCGGCCTCGGCGCGCTCGAGTACGCGATCCTCGCGCCGGCCGCGGCGATCTGCGCGCTCGTGCTGCTGCTCGACCACGCGCGCGTGCACGGCGGCCTGCTGTGGCCGTGGATCCTCGCGGTGCCGATCGGGTTCGGGTTCGGGCTGTGGATCGCGCGGCCGGGCAACGACGTGGCCCTGCGCCGCGGGCCGCACCGGCTCCAGGTCTGGGTCGACCACGGGCTCGAGGGCGTGCGCACGCTGCACCGGCTGGTCACCTGCGGCGACGAGCGCATCGGCGCGTACGCCGCGATCGCGTGCTACTGGGCGGCCGACATCGCCTCGCTGTACTGCGCACTGCGCGCGGTCGGCGTCCAGCTCGGCCTGGCGTCCGTGATCCTCGCCTACGCGACCGGCTACGCCGCGACCCGGCGCACGCTGCCGCTCGCGGGTGCGGGCGTGACCGAGGCGCTGATGACCTACGCGCTGACGTGGGTGGGCGCACCGCTGGCCCCGGCGCTCGCCGGGGTCGTCGTCTACCGCGCGTTCAACCTGGTGGCTCCGGCGCTGCCGGCCCTGCTGGCGCACCCGCACGTGCGCTCGCGCATGCGCGCCCGGCCGGACGCGACCGGCTAGCGACCCCGACGGTCCACGGGGTCGCCGAGGTCCAGGCCGGGCGCGCGCAGCTCAGCCGCCGAGCGGCGCGTCCGGATCGGAGGAGCCGAGCGGCGCCGGCTCCCGGCCCGCGCGGCGGGCGGCAAGGTCGGCAGGGGCGGGCTCGGCCTGTGCCGGCTTCGTTCGGCGCGTGGCGGCGGAGGTCGTGCGGCCGCCCGTTCCGGCGGTGCGCGGCGTCTTCGCCTTCGGCGTGGCGCTCGTGCGCCGCTTCGCGCGGCCGGGCGAGTCCGCGCGTGTGGGGGCGGCCGTCTTGCGCAGGTGCAGGAGGTTGTGCACGTCGCGGACCTCGGGGATCTTGCGCGTGCGCGCCTCGAGGTCGGACTTCTGCGCGGGATTCCTGACCTCGCCGCGCAGCTCGACGACGCCGTGGACGGCGTTGACGTCGACCTTGCCCTTCGGTGCGCCCGCGCCGCGGAAGATCTCCGTCTCGACCTTGCGCGCGAGCGTCACGTCGTTCATGCCGGGCTTCGGCGCGCGGCGCAGCTCGGCGATCGCGCCGATCGCCATGTCGGTTGCGCGCAGGCCCTGGCGAAGGAGCTCCCCGGCGCCCTTGCGCGCGAGCGATGCTGATCGGTTCAGAAGTGTCATGCCCTCGGGCCTTCCCGGCCGCTTGGGCGGTAAACGCGCTAGCGCGCGAGGCGGAAGACCTCGACCCGTCCAGCCACACCGCGCACGCGCCGGTGGCCCAGGCGACGCCATGGGAAGCCCGGCGCGCAGGCGGCGGCCTGGCTGCTGGCGAGCAGTTCGTCGCCGCCGGCAAGCGCGAGCAGGCGCGCCGTCAGGTTCACCGCGCCGCCGAACCAGTCGCCCTCGCGCGCGATCGCGACACCGCGATGAACGCTCGCGTGGACGCGCGGCATCCCGTCCTCAGCGACCATGCCGTCCATGATCCGGATCGCGGCGGCCACGGCCGCGGTCGTGTCCCCGTAGGAGAGCATCACCCCGTCCCCGAGCGACTTCATGAAACCGAACGGCCCTCGCTCGCGGACGACGACGTCGGCGAAGCGATCGATGGCGCCGACCGCGGCGGCGTCGCCCTCGCGGTCGGTGTAGGCGGTGAAGCCCTTCAGGTCGCAGAACAGCAGGGTGACCTCGGTCGCCCCCGGCAGCGGCGTTCCGGACTCCTGCTCGGCCGCGGCGACGGCCTCCTGCGCGAGCGCGTGCTCGATCCAGCGCTGGTGCACGCCCACGAGGAAGGGGTCGGCCAGCGGCAGCAGCTCGGCGAGCACGGCCTGGACGGCTTCGGCGCGCGGCTCCGCCGCGTCCGGCACGCTCAGCAGGCGCCGCTCCACGTAGAGGCGGAAGAGCTGGACAGACGCCTGTGCGATGCGCGCCGTCTGGCGGCCGTACACGCGGGCGAGCTGCAGCGCGAGCTGCGGCGGCCAGTGCTCGCGCAGCCGCTCGAGCCCGACGTACGCGGTCGCCTCCTCGGGCGTGAACGCCGGCTGGTCCGGATCCGGCTGCGCGAGCCCGAAGGCGGCCATCATCCCGAGCGTCTCGCGCACGGGCGGTCCGCCGTCCGCCTCGATCTGCCGAGCGCTTATGGTCCGCCGCGCGATCCCGGGAGCGAGCACGGCATCGAAGATCGCCGCGGGAGCGACCTGCGCGTGCTCACTCATAGGTGAGCGCCTCGAGCACGTCCACGCGCGCGGCGCGCCGCGCGGGCAGCAGCGCGGCGAGCGTGCCGAGGACGACTGCGGCCGCCGCCACGCCGATCGCCGTCCCGGTCGGGAACGCGAAGGCGATGCCGGGCAGCACGTCGCGGAGGCTCGCGACCCAGAGCCACGCGATCAGCGCGCCCAGCAGCAGCCCGGCGAGCGCCCCGGAGAGCGTGATCAGCAGGCTCTCGTGCAGCGTGGAGAGCCGCACGAGCAGGCGCGAGGATCCCAGCGCGCGGAGCAGCCCGATCTCGCGCGTGCGCTCCGTCACCGACATCGCGAGCGTGTTCACCACGCCGAGCAGGCTGACGACGATCGCGATCGCGACGATCGCGTTGAAGAAGTTGAACTGCTGTGTGACCTCGTCGTCGATCTGCTGCTTGACCTGTGCCGTCGACAGCGCCTCGAGCTCCGGATGGCGGTGGGCGATCAGGCCGGCGATCTGGCGCTCCAGCGCGGCGCGCTGCGCCGGCGAGCGCGCCTGCACGAGCAGTTGCGCGTCGGTGGTGACGCCGTACACGGCTCGCAGCGTCGCCAGCGAGACCTGGAGCACCTGGCCGTTGAACGCGCCCATGTCGCGCATCACGGCGGCGATCGGGACACTGCGCGTGCCGGCGGGGCCGCGGAGCGTGAGGCGGTCGCCGCGGCGCAG
>DASTWP010000152.1:0-4198 GCA_035765835.1 Solirubrobacteraceae bacterium | reverse complement strand
GGAGGCGGGCAGCGTGAACACCTGCACCAGCGGCTGGATGAGGAAGACGAGTGGCAGGATCGCCATCGCGGAGACGACGTTGCCGTTGTGGCGATACTCGCGCAGCTCCTTGAGGAGGATGGCGCGGACGCGCCGGCGGTTCATCCTCATGCGACCGCCGCCGGCTGCCCGTCCTCGCTGACGAGCTGCAGGTAGACGTCCTCGAGCGAGTGGCGCGACTCGGCGATCGAGAGCACGTCCGCCCCCGCGGCCACAAGCGCGCGCGTGAGCGCCGGTGCCGCGGCGGCCGCGTCCGAGACGGCGAGGACGTAGCCGCCGTCCGCGTCCAGGCTCCAGCCGTCGAGCGACGGGACGGCGCCGAAGACGCCATCCGGGTCGGCCAGCGGCGCGGCCGTCCGCGCCGTCAGCGTCCTGGCGAACATGCGGTCCCGGAGCTCGTCGGGTCGGCCGACCGTGCGGATCGTCGTGTTGAGGATCGCGACCCGGTCGCAGAGGCGCTCGGCCTCCTCGAGACGGTGGGTGGTCAGGAAGATCGTCACGCCGCGGCGGCGCAGCCCGTCGATCAGCTCGTGGACGTCGCGGGCGGCGGCCGGATCCAGGCCCGAGGTCGGCTCGTCGAGGAACAGGACCTGCGGATGGCTCAGCAGCGCCCGGGCGAGCGCGACGCGCTGGCGCAGGCCCTTCGAGAGGCGACCGCACGGATCGCCCGCGCGGTCGCTCAGCTTGACGGCCCGCAGGGCCCGGTCGATCTGCCCCGGCACGTCGGGGATCTCGTAGAGGTCGGCGAAGCAGCGCAGGTTCTCGGCCACGCTGAGCCGCAGGTAGAGACCCGGCGCCTCCGGCATGATCGCGATGCGCCGCCGGATCTCGACGCCGTTGGCGGGCGTGAGGGGCAGCCCGGCGACGGTGGCCGTGCCGGCGCTCGGCGCGATCAGCGTGCCGAGCGTGCGGACCGTCGTCGTCTTCCCGGCGCCGTTGGGGCCGAGGAAGCCGAAGACCTCCCCCTGGCCGACCTCGAGCGAGAGCTCCTCGAACGCGACGCGCTCGCCGAAGCGCTTCGCGAGGCCCTCGAGCGACAGCGCGGGAGCATCTCGGACTCCCAGCGCGCCGCCCTCAGTCCCGCGGGGCGGGGCCGCGCTCGACGATCTCGAGCACGTGGATCACGCGGCCGCTGGAGCTCTCGTGCGCGATCAGCCCGATCAGCGCGAGCAGGCCGGCGAGCAGGCCGTTGGAGAGCGTGATCCACTTCGCGACCGTGTCGGTGAACACGCTCGCCTGCACCGTCTGCCAGATGCACACGCTGAGCACGCCGCCGCCGAGCGCCGACCACGGGTTGACCGCGTGGCCGAAGAGCCGCAGCATGCGGTCGCCTGCGAGGTCGCGCTGGTGCACGACCCGCGCGACGAACCACAGCGAGGCGAGCAGTCCCGCGACGCCGATGCCGAAGCCCACCCAGCGGGTCGCCTCGGCGCCGAAGGCGACCGCGGCGAGCACCATCAGGCCGCCGCCGCCGAGGCACCCGAGGTTGAAAAAGAACCGTTGAAGCTGCATCGACCGGGCTCCCTGCCGCAGATTAAAGCGCGTCTGCGCGCCCGCGGAGGAACCGCTCGGTCACCGCGACCGCCTGGCCGATCGTGCCCCAGACGAGGTTGTCGGGGTCGTCGCTGGGCCAGTGGTAGTTGGCGGGGAAGTTCGTCTCGTCGACGGAGGCGAGCGTCGCGACCTCGTAGCCGGCGCGCAGCGCGATCAGCGCGTCGGTGGCGGCGACCGTGCGCAGCCCGCGCTTGACGGCGACGCCCGCGCGCTCCGCCGCGGCGGCGAGCGCCGCGCGCGAGCGCTGCGGGTAGTCGCGCATCCACAGCATCCCCTCGCCCTCCAGGACGACGAGCGTCGGGCCGCCGACGCACTCCAGGCACAGCAGCTCCGTGCGCTCGCGGTCGAGGTCCGGGAAGTGCCGGCGCGCGAAGCCGCGCATGCCCTCCATGAACGACTCCTCCGAGCCGGTCGAGAGCAGGATCACGCGCACGTCCTCGAGCGGGCGCTCGCGCAGGCTCTGGGCGATCGCCAGCAGTACCGCGACAGCGCTGAGGTTGTCGTTGGCGCCGGGCACGACCGCGCGGCTGCCGATGTCCGCCATCGCCGCGACGGTGCCGAGCCCCAGCGCGACGCCCAGCCGCAGCGCCCCGCGGCGCCCGAGCAGGCCGCCCGTGGCCACGAGCGCGGAGCCGAGCCACGTGAGGTACATGATCGGCACGGTCTGGGTGGACTTGGCGTGCAGCTCGGGGAAGCGCTCGACGGGGATCCGCGGCAGCGCAGGGTGGAACACGAGGCCGGAGTGCGCGGCGTCGTGGTGGGCGATCAGGACGACCGTGCGCTCGGCGTCGCGCGGGCCGGCCTCGGCGACCACGTTCCAGGTGCTGCGCATGGGCAGCGCCCGGCGGCGGAACCACTGGCTGCCGCCGCCCATGTCGTCCCAGAGCGCCGCCGCCGCACCCGCGCCGGCGGCGCCGGCGAGCAGCCGCCCGAGGCGCGAGCGCGACCGCAGCGCCAGCACGCCCGCCGCCGCCGCCGCGCCGTTCAGCAGCCCGATCGGCCACCAGTAGCCGCCGTGCGCGGGCTCCTCCTCGACGCGCGCCGGCGCGCCGAGCTCGCCCAGCCGCGCGGCGATCCATTCCGCCGCCGCGCGCTCGCCCACGGAGGCGCTTTCGCGCGATAGGCTCGCGAGGTGGCGCAGGTCGGCCTCGAAGGTCAGAGCACGGACAGCGTGCTCGTCTCCGGCAGTTGCCTGCGGCGCATCGGGGGGGTACATCCGCGCGGCAGGCTAGAGGAATGACCGAGATCCGCACCGACACACGGACGCAGACAGCGCGCGTGACGGGCACCGGCGCCGTCGACATCCGCGCGGTGCGCAGCCGCGGCGACATGACGGCGTTCATCAAGCTGCCGTGGCGCCTGTACCAGGGGATCGACAACTGGGTCCCGCCGCTGATCGCCGAGCGGCGCAAGCACCTCAGCCCCAAGCACAACCCGTTCTTCGAGCACGCGCAGGCCGAGTACTTCCTCGCGCTGCGCGACGGCGTCCCGGTGGGGCGGATCGGCGCCCACGTCGACCACCGCTTCAACGAGTTCCAGAACGTCAACTGGGGGATGTTCGGCTTCTTCGAGTGCGAGAACGACCCGGCGGCCGCCGCCGCGCTGCTGGACGCCGCGGAGGCGTGGCTGCGCCCGCTCGGCGTCGACCGCATCGCAGGCCCGTTCGACTTCTCGACCAACCACGAGGTCGGCGTGCTCGTCGAAGGGCACGGCCTGCGGCCGCAGATCCTCGAGAACTGGCACCACCCCTACTACCGCGACCTGCTCGAGGGGCAGGGCATGGCGAAGGCGATGGATCTCTACAAGTGGGAGATCATGACCTCCGACCACGGCCGCATGCTGCCGGTCATCAACGAGCTCGCCGAGCGCCTGGAGCCGGATCACGGCATCCGCGTGCGCAACATGCGCAAGCGCGACTTCGCCGCCGAGCTCAAGCGCTTCATGGAGGTCTACAACGCCGCCTGGGAGCGCAACTGGGGCTTCGTGCCGCTGACCGACCGCGAGATCGAGCACATGGCCAAGGAGCTCAAGCCGATCATCGACGAGGACTTCGCGCTCGTGGCCGAGAAGGGCGATGAGGTGATCGGCGTCTCGCTCTCGCTGCCGGACTTCAACCACGTGCTGGCGAAGGTCAACGGGCGCCTGCTCCCGCTCGGCTGGCTGACGGCGCTGCGCGAGCAGCGGCGCATCGACGAGGCGCGCGTGTTCGCGCTCGGCGTCAAGCGCCACTACCACCACACCGGCGTCGCCGCGGCGTTCTACGCGAACATCTGGAACACCTGCGAGCGCAAGGGGATCCGCCGTGTGGAGACCGGCTGGATCCTCGAGACCAACGAGCCGATGAACCGCGCGATGGAGGCGCTCGTCGGCAGGATCGTCAAGCGCTACCGCGTCTACGAGCGGATGCTCGCGCCCGCCGAGCAGCGCTTCGAGGGCGCGCCCGCAGCAGGCGCGTGAGCCGGCTGCCCGCCGGCTTCGCGCAACCGCGGCGCGAGGAACTGCCGCCACCTGCGCCCGGCGGGGCGGTGTTCCCGTTCGCGGCCGCGACGGCGCTGGCCGCAGGGATCTAGGCCTTCAGCGACGCCTTGTGCGCGCGCTTGGCAGC
>DASTWP010000151.1:0-5740 GCA_035765835.1 Solirubrobacteraceae bacterium | reverse complement strand
GAGAACGTCAGCCGCACCGGCTGACCGCCGACGGTGACCTCGCGGCTGAATGGATCGATCGCGACCCCGGCCACGGTGAGCGCCCCGTCCTCCTCCGCGATGCGCCCGTGCGCGCGCCGCAGGACCGCGCGGATGCGGCTGCGCAGCTCGGCGAGGCCGAAGGGCTTGCGCACGTAGTCGTCGGCGCCGGCCTCGAGCCCGAGCACGACGTCGCCCTCGCTGCCGAGTGCCGTGAGCATGATGATCGGCACCATGTTGCGCCGCGCGCGCAGCGTGCGGCAGACCTCGTAGCCGTCGGGCCCTTGCCGCAGGCCCACATCGAGCAGGACGACGTCGAAGGCCTCGCTCGTCGCCGCCTCGATCGCGGTGCCGCCGTCGGGCACGCCGATGACGTGATGGCCCTCGCGGCTGAACGAGCGCGCGACGGACTCGCGCAGATCCTGCTCGTCGTCCACCACGAGGATCCGAAGCGGCGAGGACGGCTCCATACGCCTTCAAGCTACTGCGCGGCGCGGCCGCATGGGGCCACTGGCGCAGCGCGCGGGTCCAGGCGCGACGCGGCGCCGCGTCGCCGCGGCCCGTCATCCGCGCTGTCGCTCACGAGTGGAACGAAATGCGCCGTGGCGGTGGGTTTCGTTCCCCGACCGGATCCAGGACCGAGGAGGCCGATGCGGATGAGAGGACTCGAACCTCCACCTGGTTACCCAGACACGGACCTGAACCGTGCGCGTCTACCAATTCCGCCACATCCGCGGGCGCGGAGGGCGACGATAGCAGCGGTCCCCACTGCTACCCTGTGCCGCCGCTGGCCGCCATCGTCTAGGGGACTAGGACGCCGCCCTCTCACGGCGGAAACCGGGGTTCGAATCCCCGTGGCGGTACCTCTCCTCAGGCGGCGGCGCCGTAGATCGCGGTGCGCCAGACGTGGTCGAGGACGTCGACGGCCTGGGTCGCGTCGACCGCCGGGGACTCGGCGATGAAGATCGCGTGCATCACGCGCTCGGCCATCTGGACGAGGGCGATCGCGAGCTCTCGTGGCGGTGGCGCCGCGGGCGTCGCGGCGCCGCGGGCGACCTCGGCCTCGATGCGCTCGGCGACGTGCTCGACCCAGCCCTCCATCACGCGCGACCACAGCGCGCGCGCCTCGTCGTTGGTGGCGCCGAGCTCGGCGGCCGCGCGCACCGTGGCCCCGTGCTCGGCGAACGTCGCGTACATGATCCGGATCGACTCGCGCCAGCTCGCGACCGGGTCGGCCTGCGACTGCAGCGACTCGTCGCGCACTCGGTCGGCCTCGACCACGATGCGATCGATCAGCGTGAGGACGACCGCGTCCTTCGACGGGAAGTAGAAGTAGAACGTCGGCCGCGAGATGCCCGCGCCGCGGGCGAGGTCGTCGACCGAGATCTCGCCCAGCGAGCGTTCGCCGAGCAGGCGCTCGGCCTCCTCGAGGATCGCGCGCTCGCGCTCGTCGCCGCTGACGCGCGGCGCGCGGCGCCCGCGGACGGAGCCGGCCATGTCGCGCACCATAGCCGTCCCGACGGCAAGTCGACTTTCTCGACACCGTGTTGGTAGATTCTCGCGATGCCCGCCGCCGCCGAAACCGTCATCGAAGGCCTCCCGCCCGGCCCGCGCGCGCCCGTGACCCTCCAGACGCTCGCCATGCGGGCGCGCCAGCGCCCCTACCTCGAGCGCCAGCGCCGCCGCTACGGCCCGCTCTTCACGACACGCCTGCTCGGCCTCGGCCCGGCGGTGGTCGTCTCCGACCCGGAGCTGATCAGGCAGACCTTCCGCGCCGACCCGACCGTCCTGCACGCCGGCACCGGCAGCCCGCTGCGCGAGCTGCTCGGCGACTACTCCCTGCTCGGCATCGACGAGAACCAGCACATGGAGCAGCGCAAGCTGCTGCTGCCGCCGTTCAAGGGACAGCGGATGAAGGCCTACGAGGCGACGATCGCCGAGATCGCCGCAGAGGAGATCGACTCGTGGCCGGCGGCTGCCCCGTTCCCGACCGCACAGCCGTTCCAGCGCATCACGCTGCGCGCGATCCTGCGCGCGGTCTTCGGCGCCGAGGGCGGCAGCCTCGCGGCGCTCGAGGAGCTGCTGCCGCAGTGGACCGCGATCGGCAACCGCGTCGCGCTCGCGCCATGGCTGCGGCGCGACCTCGGCCCGCGCTCGCCGTGGGGCCGCTTCACGCGCCTGCGCGCGCGGATCGACGTCGTCCTCGACGAGCTGATCACCGCCGCCAAGGCCGATCCCGGGCTCGCGGAGCGCCCCGACGTGCTCGCGCTGCTCGTGCAGGCGCGCCACGAGGACGGCACGCCGATGCGCAACGTCGAGATCCGCGACGAGCTCGTGACGATGCTCGTCGCCGGCCACGAGACGACCGCCAACACGCTGAGCTGGGCGGTCGAGCGCCTGCGCCGCCATCCGGAGATCGTCGCGCGGCTGGTCGAGGAGGCCGACGCAGGCGGCAAGGAGCTGCGCGAGGCCACGATCCGCGAGGTCCAGCGCTCGCGCCCCGTGATCGCCTTCGCCGGGCGCATGGTGCGCAAGCCGTTCGAGCTCGGCGGGTACCGGCTGCCGCTGCAGGCGCGCGTCCTGCTCGCCGCCTGCCTCACGCACTACGACCCGCAGCTGTTCCCGCACCCCGACCGCTTCGACCCCGATCGCTTCCTCGGGCGCATCCCGGACACCTACTCCTGGATCCCGTTCGGCGGCGGCATCCGCCGCTGCATCGGCGCGAGCTTCGCGCATATGGAGATGGACGTCGTGCTGCGCGTGCTGCTCGAGCGCGTCGAGCTGCTGCCGACCGCCGAGCCGGACGAGCCGTGGCTCTTCGGCGGCGTCGTCTGGCGCGCCGGGCGCGGCGGCGAAGCGGTCATCCGCCCGCGCGTGCGCGAGCCGCTGGCCGCCGCGGCCTGACCCGCCGCCGGCCCGTCCGCTGCGCTGATTGACCTCGAACCGGATCGGGTATCAGCGCCGCGGAACGCACTCATCGATTTTGCTTCGAGGATGCCGGCGCTGAGCGTTGACATAGAGCGAGATCGACGGGCTCCCGCCGCCGCCCGGCGGGCGGTGGAACGTCTCGCAGGAACCGTCCCGGACGACGTCCTCGGAGATCTGCGGCTGCTCGTCTCGGAGCTGATCACCAACAGCGTGAAATACGGCGGCGACGGCGACGTCACGCTGCGCGTGGAGGGGACCGACCCGCTGCGCGTGGAGGTCGTCGACCGCGGCGCCGGGTTCGTCCCCGTGGCGCGCAGCCGGCCGGCGACCGAGGCCGGCGGCTGGGGCCTGCACCTCGTCGAGCAGCTCTCGGACCGCTGGGGCGTGTTCGAGGGCTCGACGCACGTGTGGTTCGAGATCGACGTCTCGCGCCGGCGCTGATCCCTCAAGAGAACGCCAGACCGATGGAGATCGTCCGCAACCCCTTCATGCACCCGGGCGAGGAGCCCTTCCGCTTCGAGGTCGACGAGGACGGCGAGCGCGCGACCGTCCGCATCGAGGGCGAGCTGGACCTCGGGACCGCCGACGGTCTCGCGGTCACGCTGCTGGACCTCGTCGGCCGCCATCGCACCGTGACCGTCGACCTGCGCGGCCTGGACTTCATGGACTCGACGGGCATCAGCATGCTCGTCGAGTGCAACGCCGCGGCGGCCGCGCGCGGAAGCGCCTTCTACGTCGTCCGGGGCCCCGAGCGCGTGCAGCGCGTGCTGGCGATCACTGGCGTCGACGCCCACCTCGTGCTGATCGACGACCCGGACTAGGCGGAGGCCGGCCTGCCCGGCGAGCCGCCAACAACTGCCCCGCGCACGCGTTGAAGCCGGCATGGGTGAGGAGAGCGGGGCCGGGATGTCGATCCGGCGCGTCGAGCGCGGCGGGACCGTCCGCCTGGTGCTCGAGGGCGAGCTGGACATCGCCACCGCACCGCTGCTCGCGCGCGCGATCGGCCACGAGCGCGCGCAGGACCGGCCGGTGACGGTCGACCTCGCGCGCCTGCGCTTCATGGACTCCTGCGGCCTGCGCGAGCTGCTGCGCGCCGCGAGCGAGGACCCCGGCTTCCGCATCGCCGGCGACACCGGCGCCGTGCGCAGGGTCATCGACCTCTGCGGCGTGCGCGAGCAGTTCGTCGTCGCCGCCTGAAAAGCCGCACCGCGGGTATCCGTCGGACGAAGGCCCGAGTCCGGGGTATGACGCGGGCGGCGGCTTCGCCCCTGTCCTCCGGGCACACCGTTCGTGGATCACGAGCATCACCGTCGAGGAGGCAGCCATGAGCCAGCCAGTCGTAAGCCACCAGACAGTGCGCCTCAGCCGGGGCAAGCACCAGTCCCCCGACGCGGGAGCGTGCGTCATGGAGCTGGCGTCGATGCTGGCCGGCGAGCCCTTCAGCGACCGCCCGCAGACCGCCTGCCCGGTGATCGGCGCCTTTTTGCGCTCCTACAACGACGCCGTCGACGACGAGCGCCGCCAGGGCCTGTACCGCTGCGCCTCGGCCGTGATCGGCACGCGCGCAACGCCGGAGATCGAGCGCGCGCGGATGGAGCGCTGCGTGGAGACGCTGGCGGAGCTCGAGGCGCGCCGGCCGCGGCTGCGCCGCTGGCTCAGCCGCTCCTCGACGCCCGCGCTGCCGCTCTCCTCGATCGCGCTCGAGCGCATGGCCGTGCGGCTGGCGCGCGCGATGCAGCGCGACCGCGACGGCGGCCACGATCGCGCGATGGCGCTGCTCGACCAGCTGATCGCAATCGGCGCGCGCGACGACGCCGCGACCGTCCCGGCGCTGCCCGCGGCGCGGGCCGTCTGGCGCGCGGCGGCGCACGCGTAAACGGGCCAGGGACGGCCGCCGTTCGGCCACCGACGCAGACGTCCGGGGCCGGACCGGGGACCGGGACGCCGTAGCGCGGTCGGGCAGCCCGTCGGGAGAGCAAGAGATGCTCCCCGAGCCCGAAAGGAGCCACACATGGCGACCAGACAACGTCCCCGGAGCGCACCGCCGGTCACCGGCGAGGAGCGCTTCACCCGTCCAGCCGGCGACCCCGCCGACCCCCGCTACGAGCCCGGCCCCCCGCCCCCGCGCGGCACCGGCTGGCGCGAGACCGTCACCGTGGCGAGCGGCATCAACCTGCTCGCCGGCATCTGGCTGATCATCGCGCCGTTCGTGCTGGGCTATTCCGGCGGCGATCCGTACTGGAACGACATCGCCTTCGGCGCGATCGTCGCCCTGCTGGCGCTGGCGCGCGTGTCGGGCGCGTACCGCTCGTCCTGGATGAGCTGGTTGAACGCGCTGATCGGCGTCTGGATCTTCATCGCCGCCTTCTGGCTGGACGCCACATCGACGGCGGGGATCAACGACGTGATCCTCGGCGTCGTCGTGTTCGTGCTCGGCGTCGCCAGCGCGACGGCCACCGACGAGGCGATGGCGACCGGCCCGCCACCGGCGGGCCCGGGCACCCGCACCACCCGCTGGTAGCGCCCACACCAGCCTCGGGAACGACGAGGGCCCGCCGGATCTCCGGCGGGCCCTCGGTCGTGCTTCAGGCTCTTACGAGCAGGCGCTTCAAGCGGCCTCACGCAGGTCCTCCAGCTCGCCCATCGCCGCCAAGCGGCTGAGCGCGCGCTCCTCGAGCGCCTCCGCCTGTCGCGGCGTGACGCCGAGCTCGCGGCTGACCTGCGCGCGGGTGCGCTCACCCTCGCCGGTCGTGCCGAAGCGCAGCTCGATGACCTTGCGCTCGTTCTCGGGCAG
>DASTWP010000150.1:0-6736 GCA_035765835.1 Solirubrobacteraceae bacterium | reverse complement strand
TGC
The DNA here is from genome assembly GCA_035765835.1 of Solirubrobacteraceae bacterium. Lineage (GTDB taxonomy): Bacteria > Actinomycetota > Thermoleophilia > Solirubrobacterales > Solirubrobacteraceae > JAOPZW01. Next base: position 6,733 of record DASTWP010000150.1, on the reverse strand, counting down.
TCTGGACGTTCGGCGCGGTCGTCCTCCGACTGCCGGTGTCGGTCGACCGCACGAACGCCCGCCTCCGCGTGCGGCGCCGCGGCCGGCGGCCGGCGCGCGAGCCGCGCGGCGCGACGCTCGAGCTGCCGCACGCCGTGCGGGAGGCGACGTGAGCCGCGCCGTGGTGCTCGCCGGCGGGCGCGGGACGCGCCTGCTGCCCTACACGTCGGTCATCCCGAAGCCGCTGATGCCGATCGGCGATCGGGCGATCCTGGAGATCGTGCTCGCGCAGCTCGTTCGCGCCGGCTTCGAGCGGGCGACGATCTCGATCGGATATCGCGGCAGCCTGATCGAGGCGGTCCTGGGAGACGGCGCGGCACTCGGGATCGCGCTGGACTACGTGCGCGAGGAGGCCCCGCTGGGCACTGCCGGTGCCCTGGCGCTCGTCGAGGACCTCGAGGAGCCCTTCATCGTCATGAACGGCGACGTGCTGACCGACCTGGACTACGCCGAGCTGCTCGCGCGGCACGCCGCCGGCGGCGCGCAGCTGACGATCGCCACGACGCTCAAGTGCGTGCAGGTCTCGCTCGGCGTGCTGGAGTTCTCGGTCCCCGAGGCACCGGACCGGCTGACCGCGTACGTCGAGAAGCCGGAGCTGGCGTTCGTGGCGTCGATGGGCGTCTACGCGATGTCGCCGCCGGTGCTCGCGCACGTCGAGGCCGGGCGGCGGCTCGACTTCCCCGAGCTCGTGACCCGGCTGCTGCGCGCCGGCGCGCGGGTGGACGGGTGGCACCGGCCCGACGCCTACTGGCTCGACATCGGGCGCCACGAGGATTACGAGGAGGCGGTGGCGGAGTTCGAGCGGATGCGCCACCGTCTCCTGCCGGACGAGCGGCCGGTCTCAGTCTGAGCAGCTCGATGCGCGGCCCGCGCCCAGTGCCCGTGCTCGCCCGCGCAGGGCACTCAGCCCTGCTGCGGCCGTCGCTGGGCGACAGGGCGACGGCCGCGGCATGGGTCGCGCTGGGCGCCGCGGCACTGCTGCTGGGGGTCGCGGCGGGGACCGACCCGAAGCTCGCGATCGGCGCTGCGCTGGGGCTCGCGTTCATCGCCGCGGTCCTGAACGACCTCGCGCTCGGGCTGGCCCTGTTCACGATCCTCGCCTTCTTCGAAGTGCTCCCGGCGGTCGCGGGCGGCTTCACGTTCGCGAAGATCGGCGGGATCCTGCTCGCGCTCGCGTGGCTCGCGACGCTCACGGTGCGCGGCGGGCGCGGCAGCCGCGCCTTCGTGGCCGAGCACCCGCTCGCCACGACGCTGCTGCTCGCGTTCCTCGGCTGGGTCGCGATCAGCGCCGCGTGGGCCGAGAGCCCGTCCTCCACGCTCGCCACGCTGCCGCGCTACGGACCGAACGTCTTCCTCTTCTTCATCGTCTACACGGCGATCCGCGAGCGCCGGCACGTGGTCTGGCTCCTGGTCGCGTTCGTGATCGGCTCGACGATCGCGGCGCTGTACGGGATCGCGCGGCCGCCGTCGCAGACGTCGCTGCGCGGCGATCGCATCGGCGGCATCGTGGGCGATCCGAACGAGCTCGCCTCGGTGCTGATCGTCGGCCTCGTCCTGGCGGTGACCCTGGCCGGGATCCTGCGCCGGCACACGCTCGCGCGCGGCGCCACGGCGGCCGCGGCGGTGCTGCTGCTGCTGGGCGTGCTGCTGACGCTCTCCCGCGGGGGGCTGCTGGCGCTGGTCGTCGTGATGATCGTGGCGATCTTCAACGCCGGTCGCTGGCGGCCCGCCGCCGTGCTGCTCGCCGTCCTGGCGGTCGCCGGCGCGGTGGGGTACTTCTCGGCCTTCGCCTCGCCGGTCGCGCGCGCGCGGGTGACCACCGCGGGAACCGGATCCGGGCGCACGGGCCTGTGGACCATCGGGTGGCGGATGGTCGAGGCGCATCCCGTTCACGGCATCGGGGCGGGCAACTTCGCGGTCTCCTCCGTGCACTACCTGCTGCGCCCGGGGACGATCCCGAGCGACTACCTGGTGGTCGACATCCCACAGGTCGCGCACAACGTCTATCTCCAGCTGCTGGCGGAGACCGGCGTGATCGGACTGGCGCTGTTCCTCGGGACGGTCGGGATCGGGCTCGCGGGGGCGATCGGAGCCGCCCGCGCGTTCCGCGCGCGCGGGGACCCGAGCATGGAGCTCGTCGCGCGCGGGGTGCTGACCGCGCAGGCGGGCATCCTCGCGGCCGACTTCTTCATCTCCGCGCAATACAACAAGCAGCTCTGGATCCTGCTCGCGCTGGGCCCGGCGCTGCTGGCGCTGGCGCGACGGCCCGCCGCCACCGGGGGCTGAGCGTGCGCGTCGAGTGCGCCGAGCGGCTCGAGGACGTGCTCGACGGCTGGGCGGAGCTGCACGCCCGCGACCCTCTGGCCACGCCGTTCGCATCGCCCGGCTGGGCGCGCGCGTGGTGGGAGCACTGGGCCGCGGGCGCGCGCCCGCGGATCGTCACGGTGCACGACGAGGGCGTGCTCGTGGGGCTCGCGCCGTTCGCGCTGCGGCGCGTGGGCCCGGTGCGTGTGCTGGTCGGGATCGGCCGCCATCCGGGCGACTACTGGGCACCGCTGGCGCTGCCCGCGGCGCGCGAGGGGGTGATGGCCGCTGTGGCCCACGCCCTCGCTGAGCGCGCCGGCGAGTGGGACCTCCTCGTGGCCAGCGGCCTCGCGCCGGGCCTGCCGCTCGAGTCCGCGCTCACCGGCGCCGGGCACCGGGTCGTGCACCGGGCGCCCAGCCCGTGCCCTGCGATCGACCTGCCCGCGAGCTTCGAGGACTACGAGGCCTCGCTGCCGCGCTCGAGGCGGGGCAACCTGCGCCGCCATCTGCGCCGGCTCGACGACGGCGAGCTCGCCCTGCGCAGCGTGCGCGAGCCACACGAGCTGCACGAGGCGATCGGCCGCTGGCGCGTGCTGCGCGAACGCCAGTGGCAGGCGGCCGGCCGGCGCCTGGCGGCGATGCACCGCGGGGCGCGTTTCGAGGCCTTCCTACGCGACGTCGCGCTGGCGCTCGTGCCCGCCGGCCTCGCGGAGGTGCGCGAGTTCCGTGTCGGCGAGCGGGTGGCCGGCGTGTACGTCGACTTCTGCGACGTGCGGGCCTTCCATTGGTTCCTCGGCGGCTTCGACCCGGCGTTTGCCGGCATGGGGCTCGGGAAGATCGCGGCCGGCGAGGCCATCCGGTCGAGCATCGCCGCCGGGCGCCGCAGCTTCGACTTCGCCCACGGCGCCGAGGCCTACAAGTACTGGTTCGGCGCGAGCGACCGGATGTCGACCTCGCTGCTCGTGGCGGGGCCGCGCACGCGCGCGCACGCCGCGCTCGGGGCAGCGGCGCTGCTGGCACGCTTGCGCGACCGGCCGGCGGTGGTGGCGTGAGCGAGGGGCCCGCCCGCTCCAGCGCCTTCGCGCTCGCCGCGCAGGTCACGAGCGCCGCGTTCACCGCCGCGCTCGTGCTGTACCTCGTGCGGACCCTGGGGCCGGCCGGCTACGGGACGTTCGCGCTCGCGCTGGGCGTGGCGAACCTCGTGGCGCTGCCCGCCGACCTCGGGATCTCCGGGTCCACGGCGCGCTACGTGGCCGAGCACCACGGCGACCGCGCGACCGTCGTCGCCCTCGTGCGCCACGGCCTGCGCCTGAAGCTCGCGGTGGCCGCCGCCGTGAGCGTGGCGATCGTGCTCCTGGCCGGGCCGATCGCGGCCGCCTACGGCCACCACGCGCTGACCTGGCCGCTGCGCGGCGTCGCGGCCGCGCTCTTCGGGCAGGCCGTGATCGGCTTCTTCACGGCGACCTTCTCCGCCACCCGGCGCGTGGCGAGCACCGTGCGGGTGATCTTCGCCGAGGGGGCGATGGAGACCGGCGCGAGCATCGCGTTCGTGGCGCTCGGTGCGGGCGCCACCGGCGCCGCGTTCGGGCGCGCCGCCGGGTACGCGTTCGGCGCGCTCGTCGCATGCCTCGTCGCCCGCCGCGTCTACGGACCGCTGCTGCTGCCGACGCTGCGCGAACGCGCGGGCGCGCTCGGCGCGAGGATCGGGCGCTACGCGCTGGTGCTCGTCGTGATCGACGGCGCGTTCGCGCTCTTCCAGCAGGTCGACGTCCTGGTCATCGGCGGCGTCCTCGGCGCGACCGCCGTCGGGCGCTACAGCGCGCCGCTGCGCCTGATCGTGCTTCTGCACTACCCCGGGCTGGCGATCGCCTCGGGGGTGGCGCCGCGCCTAACGCGGCGCCCCGGCGCTGCGCCCGCGACGCACACGATGGCGCTCGCGCTGCGCGGCCTGGTGGTGTTGCAGTGCCTGATCGTCGCGCCCGTGCTCGCCTGGCCCGGGCCGATCGCGCGCCTGCTGCTGGGCGGGGCCTACGGCGAGTCCGCGCACGTGCTGCGCGCCTTCGCGCCGTTCATCCTGCTGACGGGCCTGGCGCCCCTCGCGTCGATGGCCGTCGACTACCTCGGCGAGGCGCGGCGGCGCCTGCCGATCGCGATCGGCACCGTCGCGGTCAACCTCGCCATCGACCTGGTGCTGATCCCCCGCATCGGGATCGTCGGCGGCGCGGTCGGCACGGATGTCGCCTACCTGATCTACGTGCCCGGGCACCTGTGGATCTGCCATCGGGCGATCGGGCTGCCGCTGCGCCCGCTGCTGCGGACGCTGGCGGGCGCCCTTCTCGCGACGGGCGCGATGGCGGCGGTGCTGCTGGGGTTCGGCAGCGCGCACCTGTCGCCGCTGGAGTGGTGCGCGGGCCTGGTGTGCGGCAGTGCCGCGTTCGCGGCCGTGGCGACGCTCACGCGCGCCATCTCCGCCGGCGAGGCGCGTGCGCTGCTGCAGGCGCTCAGCCGCCGCCGCGCGCGCGTACCCCTGCGGGCCGCCGCCGCGGACGCTTGAGCCGCCTGCGGTTGGCGTCGATGACCTCGAACGCGTCGTCGGCGTTGAGGCTGTGGATCGCCAGCATCCCCTTCGCCGCGCCCGGCTCGACACGGCCCACCTCGCGCTCGCGGTAGTCCGCCTCGGAGAGGAGCTCGACGCGCTTGAGCGAGACCGCGTGCCCGTACCCGCGCGAGGAGTCCTGGCCCGGCCGGACGAGCCAGTCGCCCGAGCGGAAGAGGGCTCCCGCCGGGCGGGCCGAGCGCACGTCGCACAGCACGGGGTTGAGGGGGTGCGGCGTCCACGGGCCGGCCAGGTCGTCCGCCCACCACACGCAGAGCTCGTCGGCGAAGCGCTCGTGCGGCCGCTGGAGCGCGGCGAACAGCCAGAGGCGGCCGTCGTGGCGCACGAGCGTCGGGTCCGAGGCGCGCACGTCCGGGACGAGCACGCGCTCCAGGCGCCAGTCGCGCGGGAAGTCGCGCGCGCGGTACAGGCGGATGCCGCCCGCCTCGAGCGTCTCGGGGAGCATGAGCATCGCGCCCGCGTGCTCGAAGACGAACGGATACGAGACGTGGTGGTCGGGCGCGAAGACCACCTCCGGCGCGCCGCGCGGCCCCTGCTCCGTGAGCTCCACGCACGCGATCGCCGCCCGCCCTCGCCGGTAGCTGTACTCCTCCATGAAGAGCCAGTGGCGGCCGCCGCGCTCGACGACGAACGGGTCGGCCCAGAAGCGGTCGCGTGGCGCCGCGAGCGGCCGCCAGCCGGCGGCTGCGGGGTCGGGCACGCCGCGCGCGCCGCCACTCCGGCGCCGGCGGAACAGCACGTGCCAACGGCGGTCGAAGACGCGCTCCTGCACGCGCCGCAGCAGGACGCCCGCCGCTGCCCGCGCGAGGTGGCCCGGCAGCGTGCGCGCCCGCGCCGACGCAGGCGCGGGCGTCGCGGGCGCGTCGTGGGCAGCGGCTCCGTCGCGGGCCATCCGCACCAGCGCGGTGCGGACGAGGTGGGGGACCTTGCGGACCGCGCTCGCCCGCGTGCGGTTCAGCGACAGCGGGTCCACCGCCGTCCATGCCTGGGCGAGCACGGCTGCGCCTCCCGCGTCGCCGGCCACCTGCTCGAGCGACGTCACGACGGCGCTCTCGCCGGCGAGCATCTCGGCGAGCCCGCCGGAGCGGACCACCCATGCGTCCGCGCGCGGCTCGAGGGGCAGCGGCCGCGCCACCGCGGGCGCAAGCGCGAGGACGACGTCGACCGTCCCGAGCAGCCCGAGCGCCGTGGCCGCAGGCCGCGGGGCCTCGCCGAGCGGATCGCCTGCGGCGGGGAACGCGAGCCGGTCCAGCGCCGCGTAGAGGGCGAGCGCCGGCCCGCGCCTGCGCCGCGCGCGAGCCGGGGGCTCGAGGAAGCCCGCGAGCTCAGCCGCCGGCTCCGCGCGGATCGCGGCGACGACGCGCTCGGCCCAGCGCTCGAAGCGGCCGGGCGGAAGCTGCACGGCGACCCGCAGCGGCCGTCCGGTGCACCCCTGCCCAGGTGTCGCCGCGCCTCCCATGGCGTCCGCCGACACTACCGGCTCCGGCGCGGGGCGACCGGGTCTGGTTAGGCTGGCGAACGCGGCCCTCGGCCGCCGGCGGGGAGCGATGCGGATCCTTCATCTGTCCGACTACGGCGGGCCCTACTCGGGCTCGTTCGTTCCGATGCTGCGGTCGGCGGCGGACGCCGCGCGCGACTGCGGCCACGAGACCGGGCTCGTCTTCTCGGGCTCGCCGTCAGGCCGGGCGTGGCCGGCGGAGCTGGAGGCGGCCGGCCTGCCGCCACGCTTCGTGCCGCTGGACGACGCGGGCGCGACCGCGCGGGCGATCGGCC
>DASTWP010000149.1:0-6158 GCA_035765835.1 Solirubrobacteraceae bacterium | reverse complement strand
ATAGGGGGGAACGCGGGACGCTCGGCTTGGCGTCAGGCGAACGCGGCGTCGCGCGCGGCGATCGAGGCGAGCCCGTCGTGCATCGCGTCGGCCAGCCGGCGGTCGCCCTCGACCTCGAGCTCCGTGCGCGAGGCGTCCGGGCCGAGCGCCTCGACCCAGGCGCGCTCGGGCCCGAAGACGCGCGCGTCGGCCTCCGGGGCCGGGCGCTCCTCGAACTCGATCGCGCCGCCCTCGGCGCGCAGCAGGTAGTGCTTGACGCCCTCGGCGGGCCGCAGCACCGACAGCTCGACGGTGCCGCGCAGGCTCGGCGCGACGGCGAAGCCGGGCGCGCAGCGCAGCACGGCGCCGATGTCGATCGCCTCGCCGGGGCGCGGCGGGCTCCAGGCCCAGCGGTAGCCCCAGCGCGCGAGCGCGCCGACCACAGGCAGGAGGTCGCGTGCGCGCTCGGTGAGCTCGTAGTCCACGCGCGGCGGCACCTCGCGGTAGCGCTGGCGCGTCAGAAGGCCGTCGGCCACCATCCGGTTCAGGCGCGAGCGCAGCTGCTCGGTGGAGATGCCCGGCAGCACGCGCTGGAGCTCGACGAAGCGGCGCGGGCCGCCCGCGAGGTCGCGGACGATCAGCAGCGTCCACTTGTCGCCGACGAGGTCGAGCGCGCGGGCGTCGGGAGCCCACTGGTTGTAGGGATGGCGCTTGGGGGGTGGGGTGGCGGGGATGACTGCCTCCTTCGGAGGGTGGGATGACGCCCCGTTGCGCAGAAAACCATAAACCAGCACGGCAATCGCAGGGCGCAGTTCCTGCGGAATCTGGACGAGTGTTCCACCCCAATCCTGTGCGCTGACGCACTCCGGGCGCGTCTGCGCCAGATTCCGCGCGGCCGTTCGTTGTGAGCGGCATGGGCGACGTGATCTCGCTGGCCGAGCGCCGGGCGGCAAGGGTGGACCGCTCGGGCCGCGCCGGCCCCGAGGGCCACAGCGCGCGCGAGCACGCGGCGGGCGCCCGCGGGCGCTCGCGGGTGACCTTCTACTTCGATCTGGCTTCGCCCTGGACCTACTTGGCGGCCGAGCGCGTCGACCGGCTCTGCTGCGAGGTCCGCTGGCGCCCGGTGATGTCCGAGGGGCTGCCGAACCTCGGTCCGGCGGACGGTGGCCGCGGTCCGGCCGAGGACCGCGCCGCCGAGCTGCGCCTGCCGCTCGTCTGGCCCGAGCGCTGGCCCGGCGCGGTGCCGGCGGCGATGCGGGTCGCCGCGATGGCGGCCGAGCGCGGGCAGGCCGCGCCGTTCGTGCTCGCGGCCGGGCGGCTCGCGTTCTGCGGCGGCTACGACCTCGAGGACCCGGAGATCCTGGCCGAGGCCGCGGCGGCCGCGGGGCTGCCGCTCGAGGAGTGCCTGGCGGCGGCCGGTGGCTTCGGCCGCGACGGGGCGCTCGAGCGCGCGGCACTGCGCCTGCTGGCCCTCGGCGCCGACGCGCTGCCGGCCCTGCGCGTCGCTCGGCGGCTGTTCTGCGGCGAGCACAGGCTCGCCGAGGCGATCGCCGCCGCGGGGCTGCCGCTCCAGCGCCGCTGGGCGTAGTCCAGCCCACGGTCTAGGGTTCCTCCGATGCGACCGTCCCGCCGTGCCGCGATCGCCCTGGCCGCGCTGGCGGTCGGCGGCGGTGGCGCCGCCGCGCTGGCCCAGACCGCCGGCGAGGGCGTGATCGGGCCCTCGCTCGGCATCCTCGGCAACGGCCGCCACCTGCACCCCTACGGCAAGCTCGTCGGCCTCGGCCAGTTCCCGACCGGCGGGGCGATCACGCCGAACGGGCGCTACCTCTGGACCGTCTCGGCCGGGCGCGGGCGCAACGACGTGCGCATCGTCTCCATCCGGTCGGGCCGCGTGCTGCAGGTGCTGCCGATCCCCGGCGGCTCCGGTGGCATCGCGATGGACCCGACGGCTCCCGTCGCCTACGTCTCCGGCGTGCACGACTCCTCGCACAAGGACCAGCAGAGCCCGCCGGGGACCCCAGGGGCGGGCGGCGACGTCGTGCACGTGTTCCGCTACAACACGCACACCGGCAGTGCCCGCGAGGACGGCGTCATCCCCGTCCCGCCGCCGTCGAGCGCGAGCGCGCCGCAGACGTTCCCGCCGGCGCCGACCGGCAAGAAGGTCTCCTGGCCGGACCGCCTGGCCGTGTCGCCGGACGGCTCGACGCTGCTGGTCCCGCTGAACCTCGCCGACGCCGCCGCGATCGTCGACGTCTCCTCGAAGAACGTCCGCTACGTCGCCACCGGCGACTACCCCTACGGCGCGGCGATCCTGCGCGACGGCAGGACGGGCCTGGTGTCGAACGAGGCGCCCGGCACGGTGTCGGTGATCGACCTGAAGGCCGGCAAGAAGCTCAAGGACATCCAGGTCGGCCCGCACCTCTCGCACCCGGAGGCGATCGCGGTCGACCCGCGCGCGGACCGCGCCTACGTGCCGCTTGCGAACTCCGACGAGGTCGTCGTCATCGACACGAAGAAGCTCCAGGTCGAGCGCACGCTGTCGGTCGAGCGGCCCGAGGGCCTGGGCACCTCGCCGGTCTTCACGGCCGTGACCCCCGACGACCGCAAGCTGCTCGTGGCCGAGGCGGGGGGCGACGAGATCGCGGTGTTCGCGCTGCCGCGGCCGGCCGGCACCAAGCATGCGCCGCGCGCGTGGTCGCTGATGGGGCGGATCCCGACCGCCGAGTACCCGACGATGGTGGGGGCGGTCGCGCAGCGGCTGAACCCGTGCGGGACGCGCGCCGGCAAGCGCCGCACGCGCAAGGCCAAGCGCTGCGCCAAGCTCGTCTACGTCACCGGCAAGGGCCTCGGCACCGGCCCGAACCCCGACGGCCCGAACCCGACGCAGCCCGACGACAGCGACGACGCGATCGGCCAGACGCAGTACCTGCCGCTGCTGAACCTCGGCGCGGCCGGCGTCGCGGACTTCCCGTCGGACAAGCGCATCGCGCAGCTCGCGAAGGTCGCCGACGGCGACATCCGCCCGTCGAACCCCGAGGCCGCGCCGCCCGGCACGCCGCTGCGCCCCGGCGGCCCGATCAAGCACGTCTTCTACATCGTGCGCGAGAACCGCACCTACGACCAGGTGCTCGGCGACGACCCGCGCGGGGACGGCGACCCGAAGCTGACGCTGTTCGGCGCGAACATCACGCCGGACGTGCACGCGCTCGTCCAGCGCTTCCCGCTGATCGACCACCTCTACGCGAACTCCGAGGCCTCGATCGACGGCCACTTCTGGACCAGCGCGGCGAAGGTCTCCGACTACGTCAACCAGGCCTGGTTCCAGAACTACGGCGGGCGCGGGCGGCCCTACGACTTCGGCATCTACGCGATCAGCTGGCCGGGCAACGGCTTCCTCTTCGACCAGGCCGAGCGCCAGGGCATCTCGTACTTCAACTACGGCGAGGCGATCGCGGGCACCGTCGGCGTGTTCCCCGACAAGGACCGCACGAGCGAGGACCTCAGCGAGGTCAACAAGAAGTTCGCGAAGTCCGACCTCGGGCCCAACGGCTGCTATCCGAACGACTCCTCGATCGGCACGGACTCGATCACCGGCGTCGACGTCTACGACTCCCAGCTGCCGGCCGGGGCGAAGCCGGGCTCGGAGTCCCGCTACACGTGCTTCGCCACGCGCTTCGCCACGCAGCTGGCGACCGGCAGCGTGCCGGCCTTCAACTACATGGTCCTCACCAACGACCACACGAACACGCTCAGCGCGGGCGCGCGCACGCCGCAGGCGATGGTCGCCGACAACGACGAGGCGCTCGGCCGCATCGTCGACACGATCTCGCACTCCTCGATCTGGGACTCGAGCGCGATCTTCGTGATCGAGGACGACTCGCAGGACGGCGCCGACCACGTCGACGCGCACCGCACGGTCGGGCTCGTGGCGAGCCCGTTCGCCAAGCAGGGCGCGGTCGTGCACACGCGCTACGACATGCTCTCGATGATCCGCTCGATGGAGCTGATCCTCGGCATGAAGCCGCTCGGCCTCGGCGACGCGCTCGCGACGCCGATGTACGACGTCTTCACGCCGGGGCCGGACAACGGCGCGCCGTTCTCCTTCGTCCCCTCGAAGGTCGACCTGCTTGCGCGCAACCCCTCCGGCACCGCGGGCGCGCGCGAGGCGGCGCGGCTGCCGACGGGCCTCGACGAGATCCCGCAGGTCGAGATGGACAAGCTGCTGTGGCAGGCGGTCCACGGCTTCCACAGCGCGCCGCCGCCGCCTGGCCCGAACGCCGAGCGCGGGCAGTAGCCCCCGATGCTGCGGCCGCCGCTGCAATGGGCGTTCCGCAAGCTCGGCGCGCGCTATCCGCGCGTGCTCGTCTTCCTGCAGCTGCAGACCTCGCACGTCGTCGTCTTCGCGGGCGTGCTGCTGCTCGCGCTCTACGTGCACCTCTCGACCGGCCAGTTCTGGCGCATCGTGGCCGTCTCGCAGGCGCTCGTCGTGCTCGACACGTGGCTGAGCTTCGCGGTCATCGCCAAGCTGCTGCGCCCGGCGGACCCGTGGCTGCGCGGCGACCGCGAGCCGGAGAGCGCGCTGCGGGCGTGGCGCGCGCTCGCCGGCCTTCCGCGCAACTACCTCGGCTACGGCCGGCGGCTGCCGAGCGTCTTCAACGTCGTGCCGATCTCGGTCTTCATCACGATCGAGCTCGGGCGCTCGTTCGTGCCGACGCTCGTCGTCATCACCGCGGCCGCGACGGTCGTCTTCGCCTACGGCGTCTTCCTGCGGTTCTACGCGCTCGAGCTGATCGTGCGCCCGGTGCTCGAGGCGGTCTCGCAGGACGTGCCGCGCGACGCGGACCTCGACGCGCCCTCGATCCCGCTGCGCTGGCGCCTGCTCGTCGCGCTGCCGACGATCAACGTCATCACCGGCGTCGTCGTGACCGGCTTCGCCTCGCCGCACCAGGGCATCGGCGCGCTGGGCCTCGGCGTCGTCGTCGCGATCGGCGTGGCGTTCACGATCTCGCTCGAGCTCTCGGTGCTGCTGCTGCGCTCGATCGTCGAGCCGCTCGACGATCTGCAGCGCGGAACCGACCGCGTCGCGGCGGGCGAGCTCGACGTGCGCGTGCCGGTGCTCGGCAGCGACGAGACCGGGCGCCTTGCGAACTCGTTCAACGAGATGGTCGCCGGGCTGTCGGAGCGCGAGCGGCTGCGCGAGGCGTTCGGCGCGTTCGTCGACCCGGTGCTCGCCGAGCGCGTCCTCCAGGAGGGGACGGTGCTCGCGGGCGAGGAGGTCGAGGTCAGCGTGCTGTTCCTCGACATCCGCGACTTCACGGCGTTCGCCGAGCGCGCCTCGGCCGCGGACGTCGTCGCCAGGCTCAACGAGTTCTACGAGCTGATCGTGCCGATCCTCGTCGCGCACGGAGGCCACGCGAACAAGTTCGTCGGCGACGGGCTGCTCGGCGTGTTCGGCGCGCCCAAGCGGCTGCGCGACCACGCCGACCGCGCGGTCGCCGCGGCACTGGCGATCGCCGACGTCGTGCGCGGGCGCTACGGCGAGGAGCTGCGGATCGGCATCGGCGTCAACTCGGGCGCCGTCATCGCCGGCACCGTCGGCGGCGGCGGGCGCGTCGAGTTCACGGTCATCGGCGACGCGGTGAACACGGCCGCGCGCGTCGAGGAGGTCACGCGCGCCACCGGCGACGAGGTCCTCATCACCGAGGGCACCCGCGCGCTGCTGACGCGCGACTTCGGCGCGTGGACCGAGCGCCCGCCGGTGGCGCTGAAGGGCAAGCGCGAGCGCGTGGGGCTGTGCGCGCCGGTAGCGTCCGGCCATGCCCAAAGTGCTCTACGAGAAGCGCGAGCGGATCGCGTACGTCACGATCAACCGGCCTGAGGCCAGGAACGCGATCGATCCCGAGACGCAGGACCTGCTGGTCGCGACGTGGACGGACTTCCGCGACGACGACTCGGTCGACGTCGCGATCCTCACCGGCAGCGGCGAGGCGTTCTGCGCCGGTGCGGACCTGAAGACCTACATCCCGCCGATCATCAAGGGCGGCTATCCGCGGATCCGCGAGATCGTCGACCTCGGCTTCGGGGGCTTCACGCGCGGCCTGCACCGCATCCCCAAGCCGATCATCGGGGCGATCAACGGCTGGGCGCTAGCGGGCGGGCTCGAGCAGGCGCTCGCATGC
>DASTWP010000148.1:0-2161 GCA_035765835.1 Solirubrobacteraceae bacterium | reverse complement strand
CGAAGCGGCCCAGCGACGCGGTCGCGGGACCGCCGGTGATGCGCCTGCAGGAGTGGACGCTCTACCGCGAGCGCGGGGGCGTCCCAGGCCCGTCCTACTGCTCGCAGCGCATGATCCAGACGGTCACGCGGATCTCCTAACGAAGTTCTGCGGCCGGCGGGGGCGAAGTTCTGCAGCCGGCAGCCTCTTGGGGGCATGACACCCATGCGACTCATCCCCGCCCTTGTGCTCATCACGGGCCTCGGCGCCGCCGTGCTCGGCTGGAGCCAGCACCGCAGCGCGGTCCGCCCCTCCGCATTCGAACGCGCCGCCGCCGCCGCGCGGCGCGCCGACGCGCACCCGTTCGGAACGGTCGTCGGCTCCTATCCGCACGCGAGCCTGACGCTCGTGAGTCTGCGGCGCACCGGACGCAACGTCGTCTCGGCGCGGCTGTCGGTCGCACTCGACCGGCAGGCGGGCGAGCGCTGGCTGCCCGAGCTCGAGGGCGAACAGGGGGACTGGTACACGGCCGAGGGCCTGCGCCTCGTCGACGAGACGAACGCGCGCGAGCTCGCTCCGCTGAAGGACGCGGACGGCAACTGCATGTGCTCCGTGGACATCCACCAGATCGATCCCGGACAGCGGATCACTGTCTCGGCGCTCTTCCCCGCTCCACCCCCGGACGTGACGCGCGCAGCGCTCCACACGCCCGGGTTCCCGTCGTTCGACGACGTCCCGCTGGGGCCGTGAGCGTCAGCGCGCGCTCGCAGGCGGCACGCGCGCCGGCGTGAGCGGACGGGACGCCAGCTCCTCGATCGCCGCGCGCATCCGCGCGGCGACCGCGTCCGGCGCGTAGGCGCGCAGCCGCGCGCGCCCGCGGGCGCGCAGCTCCTCGCGCAGCTCGCCGTCTGCGCACGCGAGCCACACCAGCTCGGCGAGCACGGCGGGATCGCGATCGGGCGCGAGCAGCGCCGCATCGCCGGCGACCTCGGGGATGCCGCCGGACGGCCGCGCCACCACCGGCACGCCGGCCGCGAACGCCTCGAGCAGCGGGATGCAGAAGCCCTCGTGCTCGCTCAGGCAGACGAATGCGCGCGCCTGCGCGTAGCGCGCGCGCAGCTCGCCGTCGCTGATGCCCGAGACGATCTCGACGGCCCCGGGGCCCGCGCGCTCGGCGAGGTCGCGCAGCGCGGCCCCGTAGGCGGCATTCAGGGGCTCGCCCACGAGCACGAGCCGCGCGCCGGGCGCGCGCCGCGCGCGCAGCGCGGCGAGCACGCGGACCAGCTCGTCCTGGCGCTTGTGCGGCGCCAGCCGACCGACGAACAGCAGCACCGGAGCCTCGCGTGACCACTTCGCTTCAGGGGGTGAAGGGAAGTGGTCGCGCGGTTCGAGGAGGATCGGGAGCACGCGCTCGGAGCCGGCCTCGCGCGCGTTGAACGCCGAGACGCCGGCGACGAGCTCCGCCCGCTCGGCGAACACCGGCAGCATCCGCCGCCCCAGCGCGCACTGCACGGCCGTCCGCGCATCGTGCCCCCACAGCCACTGCGCCGGCGTGACGTTGTGCGAGAGCAGCAGCATCCGGTTGGGGAGCGCGAGCAGCCGCCGCAGCCCGGGGGCGTAGGCCGACCAGTGCACGAGCAGCAGGTCGTCCGGCGCTGGCTCGAGCCCCGCCAGCGGCGCGACCCTGCCGTCCATGCGCGGGTCCGCCATCGCGGCGACGTCGCGCCCGCCCCACCCCCAAGCGCGGAAGCGCTCGCGGAAGGCCAGCGCCTGCCGCGTCACAGCGTCGAACGGCCCCGCGCCGCTCAGCACCTGGTGGACGATCACTCGGGTGCGCGCTCTTCGAGGCGGCGGACGCGATCCTCCAGCTCCGCCAGGTGCACGAGCAGGTTGAGGTTGAAGCGCGTCTGCTGCGCGACGAGCTCCGCGTGGTACTGGCGCAGCCCCCGTAGCAGCAGCCGCTTGAGGAACGTGATCGGCGCGCCGCCACGGCGCGTCGAGCGCATCAGCGTCACGTCGGGCTCGATCGCCGCCCATTCCATCAGCGCCTCGAACGACGCCGCCTCCGCGGGCTCGATCCGCAACCCCTCGACCTCGGCGGCGGGTCCCAGCGCGGCCGCGCGCTCGCGCGCCGCCGCGAGCGCCTCCTCCGGCCTCACGCGAGCACCTCCGCGCCCGGATC
>DASTWP010000147.1:0-8831 GCA_035765835.1 Solirubrobacteraceae bacterium | reverse complement strand
GCCGCGAGCTGCGCCGGGCCCGCGGCCAGCGCCGCGGCGCGCACGCGCTCGACGGCGTGGGAGAGGTTCACCGCGGTCGGCCGCGCCGCGACCAGGATCTCGGCGCCGCGCTCCAGGGCGCCCAGCCCGGGCTCGCGCGCGACCTCCATCGCCAGGCCGTAGGCGGCGGCGATCCCGATGTTCGGCGCGCCGCGCACGGCCAGGCGCGCGATGGCGGCGGCCGTGTCGCCGGCACCGGTCAGCTCGAGCCGGCGCTCCTCGAACGGCAGCAGCGTCTGATCGAGCAGGTACAGGGCCCGCCCGTCCCAGCGCAGCGCGCGCACGTCATCGGACATCCCCCAAGTATTTCGGCCAGCCCCGCCGCGGGGTGGCGTACGCTGCCGCGTCCGTGCTCCGCGGCGCCGTCCTCTCGCTCCTGGCCTCGCTCGTCCTCGCCGCCGGCGCCGGCGCGGCCGGCGACCCGATCCTCCCGCTCGCGCAGGTCCACCCGGGCATGCAGTGCACGGGCTACTCGGTCGTCCATGGCACGACTCCCGCGTCGTTCGACGTCACGATCGAGGACGTCGTGAGCGGCGACCCGGGGTCGCGCCAGCCGCGGCTGCTGATCAAGGTCTCGGGCCCCGCCGTCGACGCGACGGGCATCGGCCCCGGCTTCTCCGGCTCGCCGATCTACTGCACGGGCGACGACGGGGTCGCGCGCAACGCGGGCGCGATCTCCGAGAGCCTCGGCGACTACGGCAACCACGTCGCGCTCGCGACGCCGATCGAGGCGATCCTCGGCGAGCCGGTCGTGCCGCCGGCGCAGACGCGCTACCGCCCGGCGCTCGTGCGCGCGGCGCGGCCGATCGCCGAGCCGCTCAGCGTCACCGGCATCTCGGCGCCGCTCGCGAACGCCCTCCAGCGCGCCGCGCGCAAGCGCGGCCGCGTGCTCTTCGACGCCCCCGCCGCACCCTTCGCCGGCTTCGCCGGGCCGCCGCTCGTGCCCGGCTCCGCCGTCGCGGTCGGGCTCGCGAGCGGCGACGTCACCGCCGGCGCGATCGGCACCGTCGCCTACGTCGACGGCAGCAAGGTATGGGCGTTCGGCCACCCGCTCGACTCCGCCGGCCGCCGCGCGCTGCTGCTCGAGGACGCCTACGTCTACACGGTGGTGAACAACCCGGTCGGCACCGAGGACGCCTCGACCTACAAGCTCGCCGCGCCCGGCGCGGACGTCGGCACGCTCAGCGACGACGCCATCAACGCGATCGTCGGGACCGTCGGCGCGCTGCCGCCGCGCTACCCGCTGCACATCGTCGCGCGGGACACCGACAGCGGCGCGCGCCAGGTGACGAACGTGCTGCTCGCCGACGAGTCGGGCGTCGGGCTGCCGACCGGCTCCTCCGCGCTCAGCGACGTCGGGCCGATGGCGGTCGCGCAGGCCGCCTACGAGATCCTCGACGGCGCCCCCGATCGCCTCAGCGGCTCGATGTGCGCGCGCTTCGCCGTGCGCGAGCTGCCGCGGCCGCTGCGCTTCTGCAACACGTACGTCGGCG
Organism: Solirubrobacteraceae bacterium; assembly: GCA_035765835.1. Lineage (GTDB taxonomy): Bacteria > Actinomycetota > Thermoleophilia > Solirubrobacterales > Solirubrobacteraceae > JAOPZW01. The sequence goes on along the minus strand of DASTWP010000147.1, from coordinate 7,299 downwards.
GGGGCGGCGGCAGCGCGGACACCGCCGGCGCGCCGCTCGCGGCCGACTTCGCGCAGGCCGCGGAGCTGATCGACGCCTACGCGGGGCCGCGCCTGCACGTCACGGGCGTCACCGTCGACATCAGGCTCGGCCGCGGGCTGCACCAGGCCCTGCTGCTGCACGCGCGCGGCCCGCGCTCCGTGCGCCGCGGGCACGACGTGCGCATCCGCCTCGCGCTCCGTGCCCCCGGCTCGGCGCGCACGTTCGCGCGCACGATCGCGGTCCGCGTCCCGCGATCGCTGAAGGCCGGCGCGGTCGAGCTGCGCCTGCGCGGCACACCGGCCGACCAGTCGGCGAGCGAGGACGACACCGGCACGATCGACCTCGGGTCGCTCTTCGGCGGCGCCGGCAGCGTCCCGGCCGCGCGCACGCCGCTCGATCTCGCGTTCGGGATCGCCGAGATCGAGCGCTTCGACGGCCTCACCGCCACCTTCCCGCATCGCGAGGCCATCGCCGCCTATCGCGACCCGCAGCTGCGCATCAGCGGAAGCGCGCGCCTGCGCCTGCTCGTGCGCCGCTAGCGCAAGTTTCGTCTCCGGCTCGCGTTCGTTCCCTCGCCAGCCGTACCGCCAAGGGAGAGAACATGCGCCGCCTGATCCCGGCCGCGCTGGTCGCCGCCGCCTGCGCCGCCGCTCCTGCGGCTGCCCAGGCCGCCGACCCGCCGGCCTACACCGTCAAGACGTTGCACTTCGACACGGTCGTCGGCCCCAACGACGACCAGCACTGCGACGTGATCGGGGACCTCTACACCCCGGCCGGCGTCGACGCGCGCCATCCGGCGCCGGCGATCCTCACCACCAACGGCTTCGGAGGCTCGAAGGACGACCAGGCGACCGAGGCGGCGGCGTTCGCCAAGCGCGGCTACGTCGTGCTCTCGTACTCCGGACTCGGCTTCGGCGGCTCGGGCTGCAAGATCACGCTCGACGACCGCGACTACGACGGCAAGGCCGGCAGCCAGCTGATCTCGTTCCTCGGCGGCTCGAAGGCCGCCACCGACGGCACCAGGGTCGACTACGTCATCCACGACCGCGTCGCGCACGACGGCGTGTCGTATCCCGACGACCCGCGCGTCGGCATGATCGGCGGCTCCTACGGCGGCGAGATCCAGTTCGCCGTGGCGGGGGTCGACCCGCGCCTCGACACGATCATCCCGCAGATCACGTGGAACGACCTGTCGTACTCGCTGGCGCCCAACAACTGGAACTTCGACCACGGCGTCTCCTCCGACACGCCCGGCGTCGAGAAGGTCGACTGGACGTCGCTGTTCTTCGCGCTCGGCATCGCCGACGGCGTGCAGGGCGCCCAGACCGACCCGACGCGGCTGGTCGGCGAGTGCCCGAACTTCGACGACCGTGCCTGCCCCGGGAAGGTGCACATGGACGCGCTCGGCTACCCGGACGCCGACACGGTCTCGTTCGCGCGCCATGCCTCGGTCGAGACGTTCATGGACGACATCCGCATCCCGACGTTCCTCTCGCAGGGGCAGGCGGACACGCTCTTCAACTTCCAGGAGGCGCTCGCCACCTGGCGCGCGCTGAAGGCGCGCGACGTCCCGGTGAAGCTGATGTGGCAGGAGTGGGGCCACTCCGGCGGCGCCGCCCCGGGCGAGATCGACGACGCGAACCCCGAGAACGCCTACGACTCCTCGCAGTACCTGGCGTGGTTCGACCACTACCTCAAGGGCACGGGGCCGCAGCCGGCGCTCGACGTGTCGTGGTTCCGCGACTGGGTCAGCTACAAGGGCTCGGCCGCCCCGGCCTACGCCAGCGCGCCGTCGTACCCGGTCGGCCCCTCGCGCACCTTCTACCTCTCGGGCAGCGGCGACCTCGTCTCGGACTCCTCGAAGGTCGCGGCCGGCAGCCAGAGCTTCGTCACGCCGCCCGAGGCGCCGGCGAGCTACACGGAGACCTCGGGCGTCGACCAGTCCGAGCCCGTCACCGACGCGCCCGGCACGTTCGCGTCGTTCAGCTCCGCGCCGCTCGGCCAGGACACCGACGTGGTCGGCGTGCCCTCGCTCGACGTGCGCCTCAGCGCGCCGGCGAACGCGAACCCGCTCGACCCCGCGCAGGACCTGGTCCTGTTCTTCAAGCTCTACGACGTCGCGCCGGACGGCACGATCACGCTCGTGCACCGCCTGATCGCGCCGGCGCGCTTCTCGGACCCGAACCGGACCGTGCACGTCGAGCTGCCTGGCATCGTGCATCGCTTCCCGAAGGGCGATCGCTTCGAGCTCGTGATCGCCGGCAGCGACGCCGCCTACCGCGGCGACGCCGGGCCGTGGCCGGTGACCGTCAGCACCGACCCGGCGAAGCCGGGCGTGCTGCGGCTGCCGCTCGCGCCGGTGGCGCAGCCGAGCACCGCGGCCGCGCGCGCGAAGGCGCGTGCGCGCGCCCGCGCCAGGGCGCGGGCCAGGGCGCGGGCCCGCGCGCGCGCCCGGACGCGCTAGAGGGCGTCCACCGCCGGCCGGCCCGAGTCGAGCCCGCGGACCGGCCGGCTGAACGTCACGAGCACGCCGGCGGCCGTCGCGAGGATGCCGCCGGCGACGAGCGTCGTGCGCGCGCCGATCGCCGCGCCGACGGGGCCTGCGAGCACGAGCCCGACCGGGAACAGGCCCATCGAGCCCATCCAGTCGAAGGACGAGACGCGCGACAGCGCGCGCGGCGGGACGTGGATCGCCAGCGCCGTCTCCCAGTAGGTGATGAACACCGAGCTGGCGAGGCCGGCGAGGACGCTGAACGCCAGCAGCGCGGCGAGCGGGATGCCGGCGGCGTAGGTGACGTTGATGAACCCCCACGGGATCCCGCACACGAGCCCCGCGAACAGCAGCCGCCGCGGCCGCCAGCGCAGCGCCACCAGGGAGCCCGCGATCGCGCCCGCGCCGCGCAGCGCGCTGACGACGCCGAAGATCGCCGCGTGCCCGTACAGCGCCGCGGCGACCGACGGGCCGAGCGCCTGGTAGGGGCCGAACGCCACGAGCAGGTTGAGCGAGGCCATCCCGACGACCAGGCCGACCCACGGCCGCGCGCGGACCTCGCGCAGGCCGCCGACGAGCTCCTCGAGCATCGTCGCCCGCGGGCTCGCGGGCTCGCCGCGCTCGCGCGGCCGCACGCCGAACAGCAGCGACGCTGAGACGAGGAACGTCAGCGCATCGACCGCGAACGCAGCGCCTGCGCCGACCGTCACGACGAGCGTCGCCGCGAGCGCCGGGCCGAGGAAGCTCGCGACGTTGAAGCTCATGAAGTTGACCGCGGTCGCCTCCTGCAGCAGCTCGTCGGGCACCGTCTGCGGCACGAGCCCGGTGTAGGCGGGGCGGAAGAACGCCTCGGCCGCGCCGTAGACCGCCTCGATCACCGCGAGCTCCCACACGGTCGCGCTGTGCGTGAGGATCAGCGTCGCGACGAGCGCGTGCAGCGCGGCGCGCACGAGGTCGGTCGTGACCATCACGAGGTGGCGCGGCAGGCGGTCGGCCCACACGCCGCCGATCAGCAGCAGCGCGACCAGCGGGACGGCCTGCGCGGCGAGCACGATGCCGACGTCGGTCGGCGTGCCGATCTGGTTGACGTACAGCGCGAGCGCGACCAGGACGAGGCGGTCGCCGATCGTCGAGCCGCTCTGCGAGAGCCACAGCAGGCGGAAGTTCCGGTGGGCGAGGACCGCGCGCACCGGCGCATCATCGCGGTGACCGGCGCTGATCCGGCCGCAGGGGTGGGCGCGTAGACGCCTGCGTGAACATCCCGGACCGCCGCAGCTGGAAGCAGGACCTGGCGCCGTATCTCGCGATCGACGAGCGGCGTGGCTACGGGCAGATCGCGAGCGTCGTGCTGCCCTACCTCGGCATCTGGGCGCTCGCGGCGGCCGTGCGCCCGGCGTGGCCGGTCGCGATCGTCCTCGGCCTCGTCGCGACGGTCTTCCTCGTGCGCATGTACTCGCTCTTCCACGACCTCACGCACAACTCGCTCTTCCACGCCCGCGCGAAGAACGGCCGCTGGGGCTGTGCGCTCGGCTTCCTGCTCTTCACCCCGTACCGCTGGTGGCAGCGCCAGCACGCAGTGCACCACGCGCACACCGGCGACCTCGACCATCGCGGCGTCGGGGAGATCTTCACGATGACGCTCGCCGAGTACGCGCGCGCGTCACGGCTGCGCCGGCTCGGCTACCGCCTCTACCGCAACCCCTTGCTGCTGCTGCTCGCCGGGCCGAGCCTCGTGTTCCTCTTCGAGCGCCGCTTCCCGCGGCGCGGCATGGGCAAGAGGATCCTGGCCGGCGTCGTGGCCACGAACCTCGCGCTCGCCGGGTGGGTGCTCGGCATGGGCGCGCTCGCCGGCTGGGCGACCTGGGCCGCCATCCAGGGCACGACGCTCGTCGCGGGCGGCGCGGTCGCCGCCTGGATGCTCTACGTCCAGCACCAGTACGAGGACACCTACTACCAGTCAGGCGGCGACTGGCGGTTCGAGCTCGCGGCACTGAAGGGCAGCTCGTACCTGCACCTGCCGCGCGCGCTCGCATGGGGGGTCGGCAACGCGAACTTCCATCACGTCCACCACCTCAGCGCGCGGATCCCCAACTACCGGCTGCGCGCCGCGCACACCGAGCAGCCGCTGTTCGCGGCCACGCCCGTGATCACGCCGCGCAGCAGCATCGCCGCGCTGCGGCTGAAGCTGTGGGACGAGGAGCGGGGCTGCCTGGTGCGCTTCCCCGCCCGCCGCGCGCGCGAGGATCAGCCGAGCCGGTTCTCGATCCCCATCGGCGGCGAGACGTAGGGCCCGTCCGGATCGGGGGCGCCCGGCGCCTGCGCCGGCGCGTCGGCGGGCGCTTCGACGCCCAGCGCCTGCGCCAGCTCGCCGCTCTCGTACATCTCGCTGACGATGTCGCAGCCGCCGACCAGCTCGCCGCCGACGAAGAGCTGCGGGATCGTCGGCCAGTTGGAGATCGCCGAGAGCTCCTGGCGGATGCGCGGGTCGGGCAGCACGTCGACGGCCGAGAAGCTCGCGCCGACCGACTGCAGCGCCGCGACCGTGCGCGCCGAGAAGCCGCACGCGGGCGCCTCGGGCGTGCCCTTCATGAAGAGGATGACGTCGTGCTCGCCGATCGCCTGCGCGATCGCGTCGCGGATGGGGTTGGCGGTCTGCTCGCTCATGGGGTCTCCGTCCTGAGGGAAAGTGCGTGGATCTCGCCGCCGAGCTCGCCCGCGAAGGCGCCGTAGACGAGCCTGTGCTGCTCGATCCGGCTCAGGCCCGCGAAGGCGTCCGAGACCACGTGCGCGGTGAAGTGCACGTCGTCCTGGGTGTCGACCTCTGCGCGCGAACCGGGTATGGCGGCCTCGATGCGGCGCTTCAGATCCTCGGCGTTCGGCATCTCCGGACAGGGTAGAGGGTCGCTATACTTCGTGAAGCATGGCAGCCTCCACACAGGTCACCTACAACGCGAAGGGCATCCAGCTCACCGACAAGGGCGCCGAGAAGGTGCGCGAGTTCCTGGGCGCGCAGAGCGCGGACGTCGGCGTGGCCGGCCTGCGGGTCGGCGTGCGTGGCGGTGGCTGCTCGGGCTTCCAGTACCAGCTCGCCTTCGACGAGCAGCGTGCCGGCGACGCCGTCTTCGAGCACCAGGGCCTGAAGCTGCTGGTGGACAACCAGGCGCTGCCGTACGTCGACGGCTCGACGATCGACTACGTCGACTCGCTGACCGGCGCGGGCTTCCAGGTGAACAACCCGAACGTCGTCGCGGCCTGCGGCTGCGGCTCCTCGTTCCGCGTCGCGGACGAGGAAGAGGTCTCCGCGCTCTAGCCCTGCTCGCGCCGGCGCTGCTCGTCGCCGGCTGCGGAGGCTCGTCGAAGAAGCCGTCGCCGGCCGCCGGCGCGCCGCTCTCCAAGCCGGGCGCCGCGCTGTCGAAGGGCCTGGCGGTCGGGATCACGGAGTCCAATCCGGCGTTCTTCTGGTCGCGGCAGGCGAGGCCGGACCTGGGCGCGTTCGGGCCGTGGCGCGACAAGCTGGCCGAGCTGCATCCGGCGCTCGTGCGCGTGAGCGTCGACTGGTCGCAGATCCAGCCCAGCTCCGACCAGCCGCCTGACTGGTCGCTGCCCAACGACGGCTGCGACCGCGGGCAGCCGCCGTGCCGGCCGTACGCCGGCATCCGCGAGCTGCTGCAGGCGCTCCACTCGGCGCAGCAGGCCGCCGGCGGCTACCAGGTGGCGGTCGTCATCTATGGGGTTCCAGGCTGGGCGGCCCAGCCGGCGCACGGCTGCGAGCGCGCGAACATCGCGCCGCGCTCGCGGCCGATCAGCGCGCAGGGCCTGAAGGGCTACGCGGACCTGATCCGCTCGCTGCTGAAGCTCGCCGCCCAGGAGCACGTCGACATCCACTGGTGGAGCCCGTGGGACGAGCCCAACGGCTCGTTCTTCATCAGCCCGCAGCGCGAGGAGTGCTCGCGCAGCGCGCCCCCGGCCTCGCCGGCCGTCTACGCGAAGCTCGTGCGCGCGGCGAAGGCCGCGCTGAAGGGTGCGCCGGGGGACCCGCAGCTCGTGCTCGGCGAGTTCGCCGGCTTCCCGGGCCCCGGCCGCACCTACGCGACACAGGTCGGCGAGTTCATCCGAGCGCTGCCGAAGGACGTCGTCTGCGACGCCGGCGTCTGGGCGCAGCACGCCTACGCGGTGCCGGGCCAGCCGTCCTCGCAGCCCGGGCCGGTGACCGCGCTCGAGCAGGCGCTCGGCTCGGCGCCGTGCTCGAGGAACACGCCGGTCTGGGTCACCGAGACCGGCGCCGGCGGCACGCACGCCGGCGAGAACCGCTCCGAGAAGCCCGCCGCTCTGCGCCGCGACTGCCGCGCGCTGGACGACACCCTCGCCGCGTTCAAGCGCGACCCGCGCATCGCCGCCGCGGTGCAGTACACGTTCCGCGACGACCCGACGTTCCCGGTCGGCCTCGTCGACGCCGGCCTCACGCACACGTGGCCGGTCTACGACCTCTGGCACGCCTGGGGCGACGGCCGCGCCCCCGACGCGCCCGCGCCGCCGCTGCCGCAGAGCTGCGCGAGGAGGCCGGCATCGACGGCGTTTGCGCCGGCGAGCTCGTGCCCTACAGCCGCTGGATCACGCCCGAGCTCGTCGAAATGCGCTTCGACACGCGCTTCTTCGTGGTCCGCCTCCCGTCCGGCGCGCAGCCGTCCGCCGACGGGGTCGAGTGCGTCGACGAGCGGTGGGCGACGCCCGCCGTCGCGCTGGAGGCGCACGCCGCCGGCGAGTTGCCACTCGTCTTCCCGACGTTC
>DASTWP010000146.1:0-6108 GCA_035765835.1 Solirubrobacteraceae bacterium | reverse complement strand
CGGGCGCCGGCCGCGCAGGCCGATCGTCGCCGCCACGCGCGCCATCTGCAGCGGCGTCGCCTGCACGCGCCCCTGCCCGATCGCCGAGGAGCCGACCGCGAGGTCGTCGCCGATCTGGTCCGGCGGCGGGATCGTGCTCGTCGCCGCCCCCGGCACGCCGGGGTCCTGGTTGAAGCCGAAGCGCTCGGCCGTCGCGACCAGGCGGCGCGCACCCAGCTTCGCGCCCAGCGGCGCGAACACGGAGTTGCAGGAGTTCGCGAACGCCTGCACGAGCGTGCCGCCGCAGGACTCGCCGTTGGCGTTCTGGAGCGGGACCCCCTCGATCACGGCCTGCGTCTGCACCGGGAAGCTGTCGCTCGGCTTGGCCACGCCGTTCGCCAGCACGCCGGTGACGGTCACCATCTTGAACGTCGATCCGGGCGGCTGGAGGGTCGAGAACGCGATGCCCGCGAACGCGAGCACCTCGCCGTTGCGCGGCTCGAAGGCGATCACCCCGCCGAGGCGCCCGCCGAGCGCCGTCACCGCCGCCTGCTCCACCGAGGGCGAGATCGTCGTGTGGACCGCGCCGCCGGCGCGCGGTGCCGCATGGGCGATCACGCGCGGGCCGGCGAGCAGGTCGCCGCCCGGCTCGCCGCGCAGGCGGTCGTCGAGGATGCGCTCGAGGCCGTTGACACCGACCTGCGCGTCCGCGGGAACGCCTGCCGCGCGCAGCGCCGGCAGGCGCGCCGGCGGGATCGGCCCGACGGTGCCCGTCACCTGCGAGGCGAGCGCGCCGAGCGGCGAGGAGCGGTCCGGGCCCTGCGCGAGTGGCGTGCCGTCGCGGGCCAGCAGGTCGGCGCGCGGCGGCAGCGCGAGCCTGCGCGTGAGGCGCTCGCCCGCGCGCAGGCCGGGGAACGTCAGCGACGGGGTCCATGCGATCCGCACCGGTCCCGAGCCGCTCGTCATCGGTAGCGCGACCGAGCCCCGGACGGTCCCGAAGATGCGCGTCGTCGCCGTCACCGGGACGCGCCAGGCCCCGGCACGGCGGAACGGGCGCCCGATCCGCAGCGCCCGCGCCGTGGCGGTCGCGGCCGCCTCGCGGTAGGCGGCGGCGAAGCCCGTGCCCGACCAGCGGCGGTGCGCCGCATCCGAGGCGTCTGCATACATGCCCGCGTAGTCGTGCCGCGACCAGGCCGCGGCGAAGGAGCGTGCGAGGCGCTGCTGCGGGGACTCGTGGCGCGCCCCGATCACGAGGCCGACCACGAATGCGACGAGCGCCATCCCGAAGGCGGCGAGGACCCAGCGCGGCAGCGGCGCGCCCTGCCGCCCGCGCCGCTGCGAAGGCCGCCTGGCGACGCTCCGTTGCAGCGGGGGATATCGGCCGGTGCTCACGTGCGGGGCGCAGGGTAATGTGCGGCCCACCCGGATCGTGACCGCAATCGACTGGATCATCGTCGCGCTGGTGCTGCTGAGCGCGGCGGCCGGGTGGTTCCAGGGCTTCGTCGTGGGGGCGGCGACCCTGATCGGCTTCGCGGGCGGCCTGTATGCGGGCGCGCGCATCGGCGCCGCGCTCGTCTCCGGCGGTGCGAGCTCCCCGTACGCGCCGCTGTTCGCGCTCGGCGGCGCGCTCGCCGGCGGCGTGCTGCTCGGCGGGATCCTCGAGGCGCTCGGCTGGGGGATCCGGCGCCGGATCGATGCGCACGGCTTCGGGGCGCTCGACGGGATCGGCGGATCGGTGCTGAGCGCCGCCGCGGCCCTGGTGTTCGTGTGGCTGCTCGGCGCGGTCGCGCTGCAGACGCCCGGCGCGCGGCAGTTCCGCCGCGACATCCAGCGCTCGGCGATCCTGCGCCGGCTCAACGACCTGCTGCCGCCCTCCGGCGGCCTGCTGAACGCGCTCGCGCGGTTCGACCCCTTCCCGCAGATCAACGGCCCGTCGACGCGGCTGCCCGCGCCGCGCGCGGCGATCGCGCGCGACCCGCAGGTGCGGGCCGCGGCCGGCGGCGTCGTGCGGATCCAGGGGACCGCCTGCGGCCTCGGGATCGAGGGCTCGGGGTGGATCGCGGCGCCCGGGGTGGTCGTGACGAACGCGCACGTCGTCGCCGGCGAGGGCGACACGCGCGTGCAACTGCGTGGCGCCGGCCCCGCGCTGGCGGCGCAGGCGATCGCCTACGACCCGCACGACGACGTCGCCGTGCTGCGCGTCCCCGGCCTCGCCGGCACGGTCCTGCAGATGGCCTCGCCGAGCGCGGGCGAGGAGGCCGCCGTGCTCGGCTTCCCGCACAACGGGCCCTACGACGTGCGCGCCGCGCGCGTCGGCAGCACGCAGACGGTGATCTCCCAGGACGCCTACGGCCGCGGCCCGGTGCGGCGCAGGATGACGCCGTTCCGCGGCACCGTGCGCCCGGGCAACTCGGGCGGCCCGCTCGTCGGGCCCGACGGCAGGGTGCTGGCGACCGTCTTCGCGAGCACCCGCGGGCATCCGCGCGGCGGCTACGCGGTGCCGGACGAGGTGGTCTCACGGGTGCTGGGAGCCGCGCGCTCGCGGGTCTCGACAGGGCCCTGCGCCGACTGAAGGCCGGGCGCGCGCCGGGCGGCGCCTGCCGCGGGCTGTACCCTGACGCGCCCATGGGGAAGACCCTCCTCATAGCCGAGAAGCCGTCCGTCGGACAGGACCTCGCGCGCGTTCTGCCGGGGCCGTTCGAGAAGCACACGGGCGGCGGCGGTGAGCGCAGCGCGCGCTGGCTCGAGGGGCCCGAGCACATCATCTCGTGGGCGATCGGCCACCTGGTGCAGCTCGCCGACCCCGACGAGTACGACGAGAAGTACAAGAAGTGGCGGATGGCCGACCTGCCGATCGTGCCCGACCGCTTCAAGCTCGTCGTGCGCGACGAGCGCTCGCAGAAGCAGATGACCGTCGTGCGCCAGCTGCTGCGCCGCGACGACGTCGAGGACGTCGTGAACGCCTGCGACGCCGGGCGCGAGGGCGAGCTCATCTTCGCCTACCTCTACGAGAAGTCGGGTGCGAAGAAGCCCGTCAAGCGCCTCTGGCTGTCGTCGATGACCGAGAGCGCGATGCGCGAGGCGCTCGCCCACCTGCGCGACGGCGACGACCTGCGCTCGCTCCAGGACGCGGCGCGCTCGCGCTCGGAGGCCGACTGGATCGTCGGCATGAACGCCACCCGCGCGGCGACGATCCGCCTGCGCTCCTCGTTCGACGGCGCGGTCTCGCTCGGGCGCGTGCAGACGCCCACGCTCGCGATCCTCGTCCGCCGCGAGGAGGAGATCCGCGCCTTCAAGCCGGAGAAGTACTGGCTCGTGGACGCCGTCTTCGCCGCCGAGTCCGAGCGCGTCTACGAGGGCCGCTTCCACGCCGGCGCGCAGCCGCGGATCGGCAGCGCCGGGGAGGCCGCCGCGATCGTCGAGGCCGTCCGCGGCCGGCGCGGTGAGATCACGAAGCTCGAGAAGAGCGAGCGCCGCGAGCGCGCGCCGCTGCTCTACGACCTCACCTCGCTGCAGCGCGAGGCCAACAGCCGCTACGGCTTCTCCGCCCGCCGCACGCTCGCCGCCGCGCAGCGCTGCTACGAGGAGCACAAGGCGCTCACCTATCCGCGCACGAGCTCGCGCTACCTGACCGGCGACATGGTCCCGGAGATCAAGCCGACGGCCTCGCAGGTCGGGCGCCGCGCCGAGTACGCGAAGGCCGCGCAGTACGTCACCGGCCTGGACCTGCTGCCGCTCGGCCGCGTCGTCGACGACGCGAAGGTCGGCGACCACCACGCGATCATCCCGACGAACGCCGAGCACCGGCTCGAGAAGATGAACGACGACGACCGGCGCATCTACGACCTCGTCGCCCGTCGCTTCCTGGCGGTCTTCCATCCCGAGGCGGTCTTCGAGAACACGCGCGTGGAGACGACGGTCGAGTCCCATGTGTTCCGCACGCGCGGGAAGGTGCTGATCGTCCCCGGCTGGCGCGGCGTCTACGGGGAGCTCTCGGAGGGCGAGCGCGCGGGCGAGGAGGACGAGGGGCGCGACCAGCAGCTGCCGAAGCTGGAGCGCGGCGAGGCGGTCGACACCCGCAGCGCGGAGGCGCTCGAGAAGGAGACCCAGCCGCCGCGGCGCTACAGCGACGCGTCGCTGCTGGGGGCGATGGAGACCGCCGGCAAGCTCGTCGACGAGGAGGATGCGCGCGAGGCCATGAAGGAGTCGGGGATCGGCACCCCGGCCACGCGCGCGGCGATCATCGAGCGGCTGATCGACGTCGGCTACGTGGAGCGCGACGCGCGCGCGCTCGTGCCGACCGAGAAGGGCATGAACGTCATCCGCCTGCTGGACGCGCACCCGCTGACCTCGCCGGGCCTCACCGGCGAGTGGGAGCACCGCCTCGCGCGGATCGAGGCCGGCGAGGAGACCCGCGCGCGCTTCATGGGCGACATCGCGAAGTTCGCAGGCGAGACCGTCGGCGTGCTCGACACGACGCTCAAGGACGTGCGCATCCCGCGCGCGAATCTCGGGCCCTGCCCGGTGTGCGGGCACGACATCGTCGAGAACCGCAAGGGCTACTCGTGCTGGTCGCGCGAGGACCCCGGCTGCGGGTTCGTGATCTGGAAGGCGAAGGCCGGCAAGCAGCTCCCGGCGGCGGTCGCGAAGGAGCTGATCCGCACCGGGCGCACCGAGCGGCCGGTGACCGGCTTCAAGGGCCGCAGCGGGCGCTCGTTCCGCGCGAAGCTCCTGCTCCAGCAGAACGAGGAGGGCAAGTGGCGCGTCGAGTTCGACGAGCCGTGGGCACGGGAGGGCGCGAAGCCGCCCGAGGCCGAGGACGAGGCCGCCGCCGCGCCGAGCGGCGACGTCGCCGCGGCCTGACCCTGCGCGTCAGATCCGCCGCCGTGCGCGCGACCCTGTAGCGCTTGCCCCTCACGCTGCTCACAGGCCCCGCGAACGCCGAGAAGGCGGGCCACGTGCTGGCGGCCTACCGCGCCGTCCTCGACCGCGACCCGCTGCTCGTCGTGCCGACACGGGCGGACGTCGACCGCTACCGGCGCGAGCTCGCGGCGGGCGGCGCCGTCTTCGGCGTCGAGGTGCTGACGTTCGCCAACCTCGTCTCGGAGATCGGGCGCCGCGTCGGGGTGCGGGGGCGCGCCATCGGCGGCCTCGCTCGCGAGCGCGTCGCCGCAGCGGCCGCGCGGCGGGCGCGGCTGGGCGTTCTCGCCGCCTCGGCGCGGACGGCCGGCTTCCCCGCGGCGCTGCTGCGCCTCGTCGACGATCTCGAGGCGGCGGGCGTCGACGCCGCGCGGATGCACGTCGCCGCGCGGGCCTGGGGCGCTCAGGACCCCGAGCGCGCGCCGTACGCCGCGGAGCTCGCACGCCTCTACGGCGCCTACCGCGACCTGCTCGCCGAGCTCGGCCGCACCGACGGCCCGCTGCGCCGGCGCGCGGCGCTGGACGCGCTGCGGCTCGCCCCCGGGGCGTGGGGCGGCGCGCCCGTGTTCCTCTACGGCTTCGACGACCTCTCGCCGCTGCAGTCCGATGCGGTCGAGACGCTGGCGGTCCACGCCGGCGCGCCGGTGATGGTCTCGCTCACCTACGAGGCCGGGCGCGCCGCGTTCGCCGGCCGCGGCGCGACGTTCCAGGCGCTGCTCGCGCTCGGCGCAGAGCACGTCGAGCTGCCCGCGCGCGCCGACCACTACGCGCCGGCCTCGCGCGAGCCCCTGCACCACCTCGAGCGCGCGCTGTTCGAGGACGACGCGCCCGTCGCGCCGGCCGGCGAGGCGATCCTGCTGCTCGAGGGCGGCGACGAGCGCGCCGAGCTCGAGCTCGTCGCGGCGCACGTCGCGCGGCTGCTGCGGGAAGGCGTGCCCGCCGAGGAGATCGCCGTCGTGCTGCGCGATCCCCGCGAGCAGGCCGCGCTGGTCGAGCGCGTCTTCGCGGCGGCCGGCGTGCCGGTGGCGCTCTCGCGCCGCGTGCCCGCCGGCCACACCGCGCTCGGCCGCGGCGCGATCGCGCTGCTGCGCGCGGCGCTGCCCGACGGGACGGCCGACGACGTGCTGAGGTGGCTGCGCACGCCCGGCAAGCTCGAGCGCCCGCAGCTCGCGGACACGCTCGAGGCCGACGTGCGCCAGGCGGGCGTGG
>DASTWP010000145.1:0-4561 GCA_035765835.1 Solirubrobacteraceae bacterium | reverse complement strand
TCATCTGCTTCAGGCCGAAGAAGAGCAGCGGCCCGAAGAGGATCCCGAAGTTGATCAGGAACAGCAGCGGCAGCTGGAGCAGCAGCAGGATCAGCGACGGCGCCGAGGAGGTGAACTGCTGGCGCAGCTCGCTGGAGCTGAAGCCCGTGATGGCGAGCATCCCGCGGTAGAGGCCGTAGCCGATCGCGGCGATGAGCGCCAGCCACACGACGTTGCGGATGCGCGCGCGCCAGTACCAGACGCGCCGCCGGTCGATCACGTCCTGCTCGAGGATCTCGCGGCCCGCGCCGTAGAGGCTCGCGCGCGGGATGAAGCGGTGCACGACGACGTCGACGATGCCGCGGAAGGCGACGATGAAGACGAACGTCGCGACGGCCGACCACAGGATCGACCAGTGATGCGTGACGTGGAAGAAGGCGAACGTGACCGGGCTGGTCACGACCGCCACTCCGGTGGCGACGCGGCCGAGCCGTCGCCACTCGCGCGCAAGGGCGTCCCGCCGCTCGGCCGCGGCAGGCCCGAACGTCGCTCTCTCCTCCGCTGCCATCGGGTGTCCAGGGTACTGCCGCGGCTAAGGAATCCATAACGAAAACGGCTGTCGCCAACCGCTGCGGGCGCTACCGTGATGCGCCCCATGCGCGCCGCCCGCCCCGCCCCGGTCGCCGCCGCTCTCGCGGCTGCGCTGCTCCTGCTCGTCGCGGCCGCCGCGCAGGCCGCGCCGCGGCTGCGCCCGTGCCCCAAGCAGACGGACTTCGGCTGCGGGGTGCTGACGGTGCCGCTCGACCGCTCCGGGCACGTTCCCGGCACGATCGCGCTCCACTACGCGGCGCGTTCCCGCTATCCCAAGGGCGCGGGCGTCCTCGTGGCGCTCAGCGGCGGGCCGGGCCAGCAGGGCGTCGCCTACGCGGACTCGTTCGCCGAGAGCCTGCATCCGGCGCTCGCGCGCTACCGGCTCGTGGTCGTCGACCAGCGGGGCACGGGCCTCTCGGGCGCGCTGAGCTGCCCGAACCTGCAGCCGCTCGGCTCGCTCGACCCGATCGAGCCGCAGGCGGTCGCCGCCTGCGCGGCGCGCCTCGGCCCGCGGCGGGCGTTCTACACGACCACCGACACCGTGCAGGACCTCGAGGCGCTGCGGATCGCGCTCGGCGTCCCGAAGCTCGCGCTGATGGGCATCAGCTACGGCACCCACGTGGCGCTCCAGTACGCGCGCCAGTACCCGACGCACGTCGACCGGCTGATCCTCGACTCGATCGTCGGCCCGGCCGGACCCGACGGGTTCCTGCGCGACACCTACTCGAACCTGCCGCGGATCCTGCGCGAGCAGTGCTCGCACGGCCAGTGCGACGGCATCACGAAGGACCCGGTCGGCGACGTCGCCGCGGTCGCGCGCCAGATCGAGCGCAAGCCGATCAGCGGGAAGGCCTACGGGCCCGACGGCCGCGCGCGCCGCGTGGGCTACGGCAGCCCCGAGGAGCTCTCGTTCCTCGTGACCTCCGGCGACCTGAACCCGTTCCTGCAGGCCGCGCTGCCCGGCGCGATCGCCGCCGCCCGCGCGGGCGACCCGGCGGAGCTGCTGCGCCTGCACCGCGCCGGCGAGGGGCCGGCGACGGCGACGAAGGACCTGAGCTTCGGCCTCAACGTGACGACCGGCTGCGAGGACGCGGACCTGCCGTACTCGATCACGACGCCGCTCGACCAGCGGCCGGCGATGGTCGCGCAGGCGACCGCGGCGCTCGACCCTGCGCTGCTGAACCCGTTCGACGCGCAGACGATCGAGCGCTCGAGCTACGTCGACGACTGCCTCGACTGGCCCACGGACGCCACCGCGCGGCCGTCGACCGCGCCGCTGCCCGACGTCCCGGCGCTGCTGCTGAGCGGGCGGCTGGACACGCGCACGCCGCTCGAGAACGGCGCCGCGACGCATGCGCAGCTCCCGCACTCGAGCTTCGTGACGGTGCCGGGCACCGGCCATGACGAGCTCGACAGCGATTACACCGGCTGCGCGAACCGGGCGCTCGAGCGGTTCATCCGCGGCGTCGCGGTCGGTGACCCGTGCGCGGGCAAGTCGAACCAGGTCGCCGTGCTGCCGCTGCCGCCGCGCTCGCTGGGCGACTTCCGCTCGGCGCCGGCCGTCGGCGGCGATCGCGGCCGCGCGCTCTTCGCCGTGCTCGACACGGTGCTGGACGCGCGCGTGGCGGCGCTGCAGGCGCTGTTCGCGGGCTTCAAGCAGGTGCGCGGCGGCGGGCTCTACGGCGGAACGGTCTCGGCGCCCGCGTCTTTCGACGGCCGCCTGACGCTCAGCCGCTACTCCTACCTGCGCGGGCTGCGCGTGAGCGGCCGGCTGACGACCTTCGGCGACGGGCGCGTCGGCGGGACGGTCCGCGTGCAGGGCCGCACGCGCGCGACGAGCGGGAGGCTGCGGCTGACGCTCGGCGGGGGCGCGATCGGCACGCTCGGCGGGCGCCACGTGCGCTACGTGCCCGGCCGCTCGGGCTCGGGCCGCGCGGCGAGCGTCGCCGCGCGCTCGCTGCGCGTGCGCGGGCGCTCGATGCCGCGCGTGCGCACGACCGGGATGCGGCTGCCGGCCCGGTGAGCGTCGCGGCGCTGTCGGCGCGGCCGCGCGTGCTTGCGGTGGCCGGCGCGCTGACGATCGCGTTCTCGAGCATCCTCGTCCGGGTCTCGCACGCCTCGCCCTCGACGGCGGCGATCTTCCGCTGCGCCTACGCGCTGCCGCTGCTGGCGGTGCTGGCATGGCGGGAGGACCGGCGCCACGGGCCGCGCCCGGCGCGCGAGCGCCTGGTCGCCGCGGCGGCGGGCGTGCTGTTCGCTGCCGACCTGATCTGCTGGCACCACTCGATCGCCGACGTCGGCGCCGGCCTGTCGACGGTGCTCGGCAATCTCCAGGTCGCGTTCGTCCCGCTCGTCGCGTGGGCGCTGCTCGACGAGCACCCGGGCGCGCGCGTGCTGGCGGCGCTGCCGGTCGTGCTCGGAGGCGTGGTGCTGATCTCCGGCGCGCTCGAGCACGGCGCCTACGGCCGGCACCCTGCGCAGGGGACGCTCTACGGCGTCGCGACCGGCGTGACCTACGCGGCGTTCATCCTCGTGATGCGCCGCGCCGGCGCCGACGTGCGCCGCACCGGCGGGGCGCTCTTCGACATGACCGCGGTGGCGACCGTCGCGGCGCTGCTCGCCGGCCTCGCGATCGGCGACGCGCACCTCGTGCCGTCGTGGCCGGGCCACGCCTGGCTCGCGACGCTCGCGCTGAGCTCGCAGGTGCTCGGCTGGATGCTGATCACGACCTCGCTGCCGCGCCTTCCGGCGGCCATGACCTCGCTGCTGCTGACGGTCCAGCCGGTCGGGTCGGTCGTGCTCGGGGCGCTGCTGCTCGGCGAGGCGCCGACGGCGCTGCAACTGCTCGGCGCGGCGACGCTCCTCGTCGCGCTCGCCGCGGTCGCCCGCGCGCCAAGAGCGGCGCCGGCGCCCGCGTGAGCGGCTAGGGTGGCGAGCCCACCCCGCGTCCCCGAGGTCCCGCATGTCCCGCCCCGCCGCTCGCCTCGCCCTGCCCGCGCTGCTGCTCGCCGGGCTCGCACTGCCGCACGGCGCGAGCGCCGCCTCCGTCAAGTGGCTCTGCCGCCCGGGCCTCGCGAACGACGCGTGCACGCAGAGCCTGACCGCGACGAACGTCGCGACCGAGCGCGTCCAGCGCACCGCGATCCCGAAGCGGCCGCCGATCGACTGCTTCTACGTGTACCCGACGGTCTCGAGCCAGCCGACCGTCAACGCGAACCTGCACGTCGACCCGGAGGAGCGGGCGATCGCGCGCTTCCAGGCCTCGCGCTTCTCGCAGGACTGCCGCGTCTTCGCTCCGATGTACCGGCAGGTCACGCTGGCCGGCATCGCCGACCCCACGAAGGTCAGCGCGCAGGCGTCGGTGATCGCCTACTCGGACGTCCTGAACGCGTGGAAGGAGTATCTGCGCAAGGACAACCACGGGCGCGGCGTGGTCCTCATCGGGCACTCGCAGGGCAGCTTCGTCCTGAAGGCCCTGATCGCCAACGAGATCGACAAGAAGCCCGCGATGCGCAGGCGGCTGGTCTCGGCGCTGCTGATGGGCGGGAACGTGACCGTCCGCAAGGGCAAGGAAATCGGCGGCGACTTCCAGCACGTCCCCGGCTGCCGCTCGCCGCGGCAGGTCGGCTGCGTCGTGGCCTACTCGATGTTCGACCAGACCCCGCCGCCGAACTCGCTCTTCGGCCGGCCGGCGGGCGCGGGCGGCGGGCCCGCGGACGCCTCGGACCTCGAGGTGCTGTGCACGAACCCGGCCGCGCTCGGCGGCGGCACCGGGACGCTCCAGCCCTTCGATCTCGCCGAGCCGTTCCCGGGCCTGCTCGGCATCGCCGCCAACGCGTTCGTCGGGCCGTTGCCGAAGGTCTCCACGCCATGGCTCATCCCGCCCGGGCGCTACACGGCCCACTGCTCGTCGGCCGGCGGCGCGCGCACCCTCCAGGTCGCCGCCCAGGACGGAGCGCGCGTCCTGCCACCGACCCCGGACGCGACGTGG
>DASTWP010000144.1:0-8897 GCA_035765835.1 Solirubrobacteraceae bacterium | reverse complement strand
TGAGCGCGGCGAGGAAGCCGGCCCACGGGTCGAACCAGGCAGCGCCGAGCTCGTAGACCACCCACGTCAGCAGGCCGAGGAAGACGAACGCGGCGACGAGCACGATCGTCAGCGTCGCCGTGCCGTGGACGCCGTGACTCGAGGCGTCGCTGATCGGCGTCATCACGATGCCGGCGAGGTTCGCGAGCGGGTGCGGCGTCGGCACGAGCGGGACCGCGTAGTCCGGCGAATGGCCGTGCGCGATGTCGCGCCCCCAGACGAGCGCGTAGAGCGTGTCGTAGTTGAGCGGGCCGGTGCCGACGAGCAGCCAGGCCACAACCGCCGCCAGCCCGGCGCCGGCGGCTGCGCGCGCACGTGCCATGCCGCCGGTGAGGCTAGTGCTCAAGCCCCGCCGGTCGGCAGGTCCGCGAGCGCCCGCAGGAGCTCGCGCGCCGCCGCCTCGCCGAGCTCGAGGCTGCGCAGCTCGTAGGACTCGTTCGGGGCGTGGAAGGCGTCGTCGGGCAGCGTGAAGCCGCTGACGATCGCCGGGATGCCGGCTGCGGCCATGTCCGCGACGACGGGGATGCTGCCGCCCGTGCGCACGAACGCGGTCTGCATCCCGGTCGCGCGGTCGAGCGCCCGCTTGGCGAGCTGAAGGGCGGGCGACTCGACGTCGAACAGCGCCGGCTCGCCGTGGTGGCCGCTCATCTCGACCTCGGCCCCCGGCGGCGCCGCATCCCGCAGCAGCTTCACGAGCACCGGCTCGATCTCCTCGAGGCGCTGGCGCGGCGCAAGGCGCAGGGACAGCGTCATGCGCGCCTCGGCGGGCACCACCGTGCGCGGCGCGCCCGCCTCGACGTGGTTGACGTCGAGCGAGGCGTCGGCGCCGTTTCGCGGGTAGTAGTCGCGCGCGGCGTTCGCGTCCAGCGGCCGGCCCCCCACCTCGGCGAGCACCTCGGCGCCCGGCTTCAGGCGCTTCCATGACTCGAGCTCCGCCACGGGCGGCTCCTCGATCCCGGCGCGCAGCTCCTCGCGCACGCGCCCGTCGGGCCCCGGGCGCACCGCGGCGATCATGTCGTGCACGACATGCAGGGCGTTCAGGACGCTGCCGCCGTACATGCCGGAGTGCAGGTCGCGCTGGCCGACGCGCACGACGACGTTGAGCTGCACGATGCCGCGCAGCCCGACCGTGATCGCAGGCGTATCCGCGTCGGCCATCCCGCCGTCGAAGACGATCGCGACGTCGGCGCCGCGCTCGTCCTGCCGCAGCCAGGCGGCGACGGAGTTGCCCCCGACCTCCTCCTCGCCCTCGATCAGCACGCGCACGTGCACCGGCAGCTCGCCGGCGCGCGCGAGCTCGCAGGCGACGCGCAGCAGCGGGTAGAAGTTGCCCTTGTCGTCGGCGGCGCCGCGCGCGTAGAGCCGGCCGCCGCGGATCGTGGGCTCGAACGGCGGCGAGGCCCACCCGTCGAGCGGCTCGGGCCCCTGCACGTCGTAGTGGCCGTAGATGAGCACGGTCGGGGCGTCCTCGCGCACCGCGCGCAGCTCGCCGACGACCAGCGGGTTGCCGCCCTCGATCCGCACCAGCTCGGCCGTCCCGCCGGCGGCGCGCACGCGCTCGGCCGCCCACGTCGCGGCCCGCTCGAGGCCCTCGCGATCGGGCTCGCCGGTCGACACGGACGGGATCCGCAGCCACTCGATCAGCTCGTCCAGCAGCGCCTGGTTCACGGCGGCGGACCCTACCCGTCCGGCGCCGAGCCGAGGGCTACACTCGGCCGTCCCGTGTCCGCCGGCCCCTCGCTCTACCGCCGCCACCGCCCCCGGACGTTCGCGGACGTCGTCGGGCAGGACCACGTCGTGCGCACGCTGCGCAACGCCGTCGAGCAGGGCAAGGTCCACCACGCGCAGCTCTTCGTCGGCTCGCGCGGGCCCGGCAAGACGTCGATGGCGAAGATCCTCGCCGCGTGCCTGAACTGCGCGGGCACCGCGGAGCATCCGCGGTCCGGGCCGACCGTCGAGCCGTGCGGCGTCTGCGACTCGTGCGTCGCGATCGCCAACGCGACCTCGCTCGACGTCATCGAGATGGACGCGGCGTCGAACAACTCGGTCGACGACATCCGCGAGCTGCGCGAGTCGGTGGCCTACGCGCCGGTCTCCGGCCGCCACAAGGTCTACATCCTCGACGAGGCGCACATGCTCTCCACGCAGGCGTGGAACGCGTTCCTCAAGACGCTCGAGGAGCCGCCGCCGAACACGATCTTCGTGCTCGCGACGACCGAGGCGAACAAGGTGCTGCCGACGGTCGTCGACCGCTGCCACCGCTTCGACTTCACGCGCCCCACGGTCGAGCAGCTCGCGACGGTGGTGCGGCGCGTCGCCGAGAAGGAGGGCATCGACATCGCGCCCGATGCCGTCGCGCTGCTCGCGCGCCACGCCACCGGCTCGTTCCGGGACGCGCTCGGCACGCTCGAGCAGCTCGTCGCCTACTCGGGCACGGCGATCGCCACCGAGGACGTGCTGGCAGTGCTGGGCGTCGCCGACGCCGACCTGCTCTTCGGAGCGCTGGACGCGGTCGCCTCGCACGACCCGCGGGCGGCGCTGCTCGCCGCGGCGCGGCTGGCCGAGACGGGGCGCGACCTGACGGTCTTCGCGAAGGACCTCGAGACGCACGCGCGCGAGCTGCTCGTGGTGCGCACGCTCGGCGAGGTGCCGGCGGAGATCGCCGTGACGCCGGACCGCGACGCGCGCCTGGAGGAGCAGGCCGCGCGCGTGCCGGAGACCGACCTCGTGCGGCTGCTCGACGGGCTCGCGGGCGCGCTGCGCGCGACGAAGGACGGCGCGGACGCGCGCACGCAGCTAGAGCTGGCGCTGGTGAAGGCGGCCGCGCCGGAGACCGACGCCTCGACCAGGGCGCTGCTCGCGCGGATCGAGCGGCTCGAGTCGGCGCTCGCCGGCGGTGCCCCGCCGCCCGCCCCGCCGCGTGCCGCCCCGCCGCCGCCACCGCCCCCGAGCCCGCCCAAGCTCGAAGAGGCCCCGCCGGCCGCGCCCCCCGAGGCGCCGCCGCCGGCCGCCCCCGCCGGGTCGCTCGACCTCGAGTCGTTCACCGAGCTGTGGCCCGCCGTCCTGGAGGCCGTCAAGGCCGAGAACCAGCTGCTCGGCGTCGCGCTCAGCGAGGCGCGGCCGGTCGCGCTCGCCGGCTCGGAGGTCGCGATCGCCTTCGCGCCCGACGACGCCTTCAACCAGCGCATGGCCGAGGGCCCGGCGCACAGGGCCGTGCTCGAGGAGGCGATCCGGTCGCTGTGCGGCAAGCGCCTGCGCGCCGGCTTCGAGCTGCGCGAGCTCGGCGGCGAGGCCGACGAGGAGCCGCCGCTCTCGGGGGAGGATCTCGTCGCGCACATCGTGCGAGAGTTCGACGCCGAGGAGATCGTGCCCGAGAGCGAAGGAGACGGAGCCTGATGCCGCAGCCCCCGAACATGAACCAGCTGCTCAAGCAGGCCCAGCAGATGCAGCAGAAGATGGCGCAGGACATGGCGGCCGCGCAGGAGCAGCTCAAGAACGAGACCGTCGAGGCCTCCGCCGGCGGCGGGATGGTGACCGTCAAGGTCAGCGGCGAGCTCGTGGTCCAGGACGTCAGGATCGACCCCGCCGCGATCGACCCCGAGGACCCGGAGCTGCTGCAGGACATGGTGCTCGCCGCCACCAACGAGGCGCTGCGCGCCGCGCAGGAGCTCCAGGCCAGCAGGATGGGCGCGATCACCGGCGGCCTGGACCTCGGCGGCCTCGGCCTTCCCGGCTTCTAGTTGTACCCCGCCTCGATCCAGCGCCTGATCACCGAGCTCGGCAAGCTGCCGGGCGTCGGCCAGCGCACCGCGCAGAGGCTGGCGTTCCACATCCTGCGCTCCGACGCCGAGGACGCCGCCGGGCTCGCCGACGCGATCCGCGAGGTCAAGGAGCGGATCGGCCTGTGCGAGGTCTGCTTCAACCTCTCCGAGGGGCCGCGCTGCCGCATCTGCACGGACGAGCGGCGCGACGCCTCGCTGATCTGCGTCGTCGAGGAGCCTGGCGACGTGATCCCGATCGAGCGCACGCACGAGTACCGCGGGCGCTACCACGTGCTCGGCGGCGCGCTCTCGCCGATCGACGGGATCGACCCCGAGGACCTCAAGATCGCCGAGCTCTACACGCGCGTCGAGGACGGCGCGGTGACCGAGGTCGTGCTCGCCACGAACCCCACCACCACCGGCGAGGCCACCGCCCTGCACATCGCCGCAGCCCTGCGCGAGCGCGCGCCGCAGGTGGCGGTCACGCGCCTCGCATCGGGGCTGCCGGTCGGCTCGGACCTCGAGTACGCGGACGAGGTCACGCTCGGCAAGGCCTTAGCGGGCCGCCGCGCGCTCTAGGGGTGCCGGAGGCCCCCACGTGGGTGGCCGGAGGCGGGCCCCCAGGCGTTTTGTAGCGCCTGGACGTGCGCGAGCGCGTCGGCGACGCGCTGCGCCGGGACCCGACCGCTGCGGATCGCGGCCGCGACCGCGGCCCACGCCGCCTGCTGGTCGGAGGCGTCGCCCGGCAGGTAGAGGAGGTCGCAGCCGGCCTTCAGTGCCGCGACGGCGGCCTGGGCGGGCGAGCCGCCGGTCGCGAGCGTCGCGGCCTGGAGGTCGCCGCTGACGATCGCGCCCCGGAAGCCGAGCGAGCGCAGCAGCCGCACCGCCTGCGGCAGCAGCGTCGCGGGCGTCACGCCGTCCCACGCCGCGTACGCCGCGCTCGAGAGCTGGATCGCCGGCGCGGTCCTCAGCACGGCCTCGAACGGCTGCAGGTCGGCGGCGCGCAGCTGCGCCAGGGAGAGGCCGACGGTGGCCGGCCCGGTGGCCGGGTCGCGCGAGGCGGCGCCTTCGCCGGGGAAGTGCCCCGGCACGCTCAGCACGTGCGCGGCCGAGTAGCCGGCGACCGCTGCGGCGACGTCGTCGGACGTCGTGCCGGGGTCGGCGTCGTAGCCGCGGTCCGCCCACGCGCCGCCCGGCGTCGCGAGGTCCGCCGACGGCCCGAGCGTCATCGTCACGCCGAGCCTGCGCAGGTCCGTCCCGGCCTGCACGGCCTGCGTGGCGGCGTCCTTCGCGTCCGCGGTCGCGATCTCGGGCTCGGCGGGCGGCAGGTCCGGGAACGAGGAGTCCTCGCCCCCGAGCTGGATCGCCGCGACGACCGGCGCGGGATCGTGCGCCGACCGCGCGACGAAGCCGATGTGCCGGGTCAGCGCCGCGAGCTGGTCCTGCGAGGCGTAGTTGGAGGCGTCGAGCACGACCGCGCCCCACGCGCGCCGGCGCAGGCCCGCGAAGAACGGCGCGGTCGCGTCCTTGCCCGGGAAGCCGACCATGAACAGCTGCGCGGCGATCTCCGGCACGCGCGTGGCCGGCTGCCCCGGCGCGGTCGCGGTGGCGCCCCCGCCCGGACGTGCGAGCACCGGCGCGAGCGCGTCCAGGAAGCTCTTCTTGCCGTGCCCGGCCGGGCGCGAGCCGCCGCCACCGGTCAGCAGCGCGACCGCCGCGCCGGCGATCGCCGCCAGCACCATCAGCGCCACGAGGCGGCGGACTTGGACGCGCGTCATCGGGGCAAGTCTGCCTGCTCCATATCCTTCGCGCTCCGGATGAGCACCGTCGTCATGAAGTTCGGAGGCACCTCGGTCGCCGACGCCGAGCGGCTGAAGCGCGCCGCGCAGCGGATCGTGCGCAAGCGCGAGGAGGGTCATCGCGTCGTCGCGGTGCTGAGCGCGCGCGGCAAGGAGACAGATCGCCTGATCGCCGACGCGCACGAGGTCTCGCCGGATCCGGACCCGCGCGAGATGGACATGCTGCTCTCGACCGGCGAGCGCGTCTCGTGCGCCCTGTGCGCGATGGCGATCAACGACCTCGGCCACCGCGCGATCTCGCTGACGGGCTCGCAGGCGGGCATCGTCACCGACACCTCGCACACGAAGGCGCGCATCCTCGACGTGCGCGCCGACCGCATCATGAGCGCCCTCGACGAGGACGCGATCGTGCTCGTCGCGGGCTTCCAGGGCGTCTCGACCGCGCGCGACGTGACGACGCTCGGCCGCGGCGGCTCGGACACCACCGCCGTCGCGCTCGCGGCCGCCGTCGGCGCGGAGGTGTGCGAGATCTACACCGACGTCCCGGGCGTCTTCAGCGCCGACCCGCGGATCGTCCCCGACGCGCGCAAGCTGAACGTCGTCTCGTTCGAGGAGATGCTCGAGATGTCCGCGTCCGGCGCCGGCGTGCTCCAGCTGCGCAGCGTCGAGTACGCGCGCAACCACGGCGTGCGCATCCACTGCCGATCGAGCTTCGACGAGCATGCCGGTACCGTTGTCGTCTCGGAAGAGGACACCGTGGAGCACCCCCTCATCACCGCCGTCACGCACTCGCTCGGCGAGGCACGCGTCACGCTCACCGGCGTGCCGGACACGCCTGGCGTCGCCGGCCGCGTCACGACCGCGCTGGCCGCGGCGAACGTGAACGTCGACATGATCATCCAGAACGAGCCCGCGACCGCCGGGGCCGGCGCCGAGATGTCGTTCACGGTCCCGCGCGACGACCTGCGGGCCGCGCGCGGCGCGCTGGACCCGATCGCGGCCGAGCTCGGGATGGAGGTGCTCAGCGACGAGGCGATGGGGAAGGTCTCGATCGTCGGCGCGGGAATGAAGACGCACCCGGGCGTCGCCGCGAAGGTCTTCACGACGCTCGGCGACGAGGGCATCAACATCGAGATGATCTCCACCTCCCCGATCCGCATCTCGTGCGTCGTGCGCGGCGAGCAGGTGCCGGACGCGGTGAAGGCGCTGCACAGCGCGTTCGAGCTCTCGGGCGAGGGGACGATCAGGCCGGAGCAGCCGTTCGGGGAGTTCGCCTAGCCATGTATCGAGTCGCAGTCGTCGGCGCCACCGGGCAGGTCGGCACGCTCATGCTCGAGCTCCTGCGCGAGCGCGAGTTCCCGGCGCGCGAGATCGTGCCGTTCGCCTCCGAGCGCTCGGCCGGGCGCGAGCTCGAGGGCGGCCTCGTCGTGCAGCCGCTGAGCGACGAGACGATCCAGGGCTTCGACATCGCGATCTTCTCCGCGGGCGGCGCGACCTCCGGCGAGTGGGCACCGCGCTTCGCGGCGGCGGGCGCGGTCGTGATCGACAACTCCTCGAAATGGCGCATGGACGACGAGGTGCCGCTCGTCGTCAGCGAGGTGAACCCGGACGCGCTCGCGGGCCACAAGGGGATCATCGCCAACCCGAACTGCTCGACCATGCAGATGGTCGTCGCGCTCAAGCCGCTGCACGACGCGGCCGGAATCGAGCGCCTGGTGATCTCCACCTACCAGTCGGTCTCCGGCACCGGCAGGCGCGCCGTCGACGAGCTGATGGACCAGTCGCACGCGCTGCTGCACGGGCAGGACCCGGGTGCGCCCGAGGTCTACGCGCACCGCATCGCGTTCAACGCGCTGCCGCACGCGGGCTCGTTCGCGCCCGGCGACGACCACACCGACGAGGAGCGCAAGCTCATCAACGAGACGCGCAAGATCCTCGGCGACGAGTCGATCCGCGTCAGCGCGACATGCGTGCGCGTCCCGGTCGCGATCGGGCACTCGGAGGCCGTCAACGTGCAGACCCGCGAGCCGCTGTCGCCCGAGCGCGCCCGCGAGCTGCTCTCCGCGGCTCCCGGCATCACCGTGCTGGACGACCCGGGGGCCGGGATCTACCCGCTGGCGATCGACGCCGCCGGCCGCGACGACGTCTTCGTCGGGCGCATCCGCCGCGACCCGGGACACGACTCGGCGCTCGACCTGTGGATCGTCGCCGACAACCTGCGCAAGGGCGCGGCGACGAACGCGATCCAGCTCGCGGAGCTGCTCCACGAGCGCGGGCTCGTGCGCGTGCCCGCGGCGGCCTGAGGCGTCGCTACGCGGCTACCAGCCGCCGGGCTCGCCCTCGCCGGCGCCCGCCGAGGCGCCGGCGCCCGCCGGCACGCCCGCGACCACCGACGTGGACCAGTCGATCACCGACGTCGGCTTGACGACGTGGCGCGCGAGGCCGAGCTCGCTGGGCTCCAGGCCAAGCGCGAGGCCGACGAGCTGCGGCAGGTGCAGCACCGGCATCTCGAGGCGGCGGCCGACGACGCGCTCGGCCAGCGGCTGCTGGAGGTCGAGGTTCAGGTGGCAGAGCGGGCAGGGCGTGACGAGGCAGTCGGCATGCGCGTCGACCGCGTCGCCGAGGTGGCGCCCGGCCTGCTTCAGCGACGTCTCGGTGTTCATCGTGATCACCGGGAAGCCGCAGCACTTGTACATGCCCGCGTACTCGATGACGGTGCCGCCGAGCGCCTCGATCACGAGGCTGAGGTAGGTGTCGCGCGGCTTCTCGTCGTCGATGCCCAGGCGGTCGGTCGGCCGCACGATGTAGCAGCCGTAGAAGGGGCCGACCTTGAGGTTCGTCAGCGGCCTGCGGACGCGCGAGCGCAGCTCGTCGAGGCCGATCTCCTCGACCAGCAGCCACAGGAAGTTCTTGTTCGTCAGGCCCTTCTCGTAGGAGAGCCCCTCGCCCGTCAGGTTCTCGTTGATCTGCCCGCGGTACTCGGCGTTCGCGTCCAGGCGCTCCTGGCACTCGGTCTGCGCGCCCTGGCACGTCGAGCAGATGTTCATCATCAGCTCGGCGCCGTCGACCTGCTGCGCGAGCGCGAACGTGCGCGCATTGAGCGTGTCCGCCAGCTCCTGGTTGTGCTCGGCGATCACGCCGGCGCCGCAACAGGAGGCGCGGTCGAGCTGCACCAGCTCGAGGTCCAGCAGCGGCGCGACCTTCGCCATCGATCCGTGCAGTTCAGGGGTGAAGCCGCGGCTGACGCAGCCCGGCCAGTACGCGACTTTCATCGGGACGGGGACTCCTCTGGGTTCTG
>DASTWP010000143.1:0-2208 GCA_035765835.1 Solirubrobacteraceae bacterium | reverse complement strand
ACGTGTGCCCGGCGAGGACGCGCTCGCGCGCCGCCGCGCCGATCGTCCGCGCCCGCTCGGGCGTCAGCTCGAGCAGATGCCGCACGACGTCGTCGGCGCCTGCGGCGACGAGCACCTCCTGCTCCGGCTCGAGGAAGCGCTCGATCCCCTCCCACGCGTCGGTGACGAGGCATGCGCCGGCGCCCGCGACCTCGAAGACGCGCGTCGGCGGCGACCACCCGTTCGCCGCCATCGCATCGCGCGTGACGTTCAGCACCGCGAGCGCGGAGCAGTTCACGGCGTTGTGCTCGCCCGTCGGCACGTGACCGATGCGCGTCACGTTCGACGGCACCGACTTGTCCCCCCAACCGGAGCCGCCGAGCAGGAAGTCGTGCTCGGGCAGCCGCCGCGCCGCCGTGAGGAAGAACTCGTCGATGCGCGCCTCGCGGTCGGGCAGGCGATTGGCGAGGAGGCCGAGGTCGCCCTCGAAGCGCCCGTCGTGCGGCGCCGGATGGTGGGTGACCGGATCCAGCGCGTTGTAAATCGGCCGACAGAGGCGCGCGCCGGCCGCCTCGTAGGCGCGCACCACGGGCGGCCCGCCGCCGTAGGTCAGCACGAGGTCGAGCTCGGGCAGCGTCTCGCGCAGGCGCGTTTCCCCTCCGTCCCGCATCGCCGCGAGCGTCGCCGGCGCATCGACGTCCCAGAAGATGCGCACCGCGTGGGCCGGGGCGTGCGCCATCACCTCGCTGAGCAGCAGATCGTCGAAGACCCCGACGCCGCTGGCCTTGACCACTACGTCGGCGCGCGCGGCCTCGGCGGCGGCCTCACGCGCAGCTGCTTCCGTCGCCGGATAGACCACTACCTCGGCCCAGTCGGGCGGGTCGATGTCGCGGTGCGCCTGGCGATCGAAGGCGTCCGGTTCATAGAAGGTTACGGCGTAGCCGCGCCCGGCGAGCTCGCTGAGCATACCCCGGTAATAGGTGGCCGCGCCGTTCCAGTAGGCGGACAGCAGGCTCGAGCCGTAGAAGGCGATCCTCATGCGGCGGACTCCAGCGCGTGGGCGTCGAGGGCGGCGGCGATGCTCAGCAGCTCGGCCGCGCGATGGGCGCAGGTGTGTCGGGCGCGCACCGTCTCCAGGCCCGAGCGGGCGACAGCCGCGGCGAAGTCGGGGTCGGCGCGCAACCGCCGCAGATGCGCGGCGACCTGGGCGCCGTTGCGGGCCGTCAGGAAGTCCTCGCCGGGCCTGAACAGGCCTTCGGCGTCCGACCACGGCGCGCTGACCAGCGGGATGCCGCAGGCCAGGGCCTCGAAGACACGGATCGTCGGAATGCCAGGCAGGGCGCGCACGTAGAGCCGCCGCGGCACGTGGACCGTCGCCAGATGATGCGCGAAGATCTCGGGGGCGCGGGCGTTCGGCAGCCAGCCGTGGTAGCGCGCTCCGCGCCGGGCCAGGCGCTCCAGCGCCGCCGGCGGATAGCGGACGCCGTAGACGTCGAGCCGGATGCCGGCTGCGCGGGCGGGCGCGAACAGGAACCGGTCCAGCTCGCGCGTGCGCTCGCCGTCGCCCCAGTTGCCGATCCAGACGAGGCCCGCGCGGGCCGGCTCGGCCTCGGGCGGCCGGAAGACGGTGGTGTCGGCCGCCTCGTGCCAGACGAAGGCGCGCCGTCCCCAGCCCCAGCGCCGATAGACGTCGGCCAGGGCCTCGCCGAACGCCAGGACGCCGTCGTAACCGCCAAGGTCGAAGGCGCGGATGGCCTGCGGATCGCTCACGGCCCGGTGGTGGGTGTCGTGGAACAGCAGCCGGAAGCGCGCCCCGGCGGCCCGCCGCGCGCCGATGCGGCTCACGAGATCCGGATCGTTCCACTCATGGACGACAACGAGGTCGGCGCCTTCGAGCGCCGCGTCGAAGTCGAAGTCCGGCGCCATTTGGCGCGACTGAAGTTCGGGATAAGCGGTGCGGAAGGCCTCCAGGCCGGCCTCTCCGTGGTCGGCGAGCAGGTTCGAAAGGCTCCAGCCGTCCTGCGGCTCATAGACCACGACGTTGTGACCGCGCCGCTTCAGGTCGCGCAGCACTCCGCGTAGGAAATGCGCGTTGCCATGGTTCCAGCAGGAGAGCAGCGAATGGGTGAAGTAGACGACCTTCACGCGGCCGCCTCCCGCCGCGCGCCCGCCGAATTGAGCGCCAGCCCGTAGAGTTCGAGCGCCGATGCGGTCATCGCCTCGGGCGTT
>DASTWP010000142.1:0-18013 GCA_035765835.1 Solirubrobacteraceae bacterium | reverse complement strand
CGACGCTCCGGCCCCCGACGGCGTCGGGCTCCAGGAGCACTACGCGAGCGTGCTGATCGCGCTCGCGCAGCGCTTCCACGACGAGCCTGCGGTGGCCGGCTACGAGATCCTCAACGAGCCTCACCCGGGCTTCGTCGCGCCGTCGCCGGCGATGGACGAGGCCGAGCTGTTCCGCTTCTACGGCAACGTGGTGAACCGCGTCGTCGCGGCGGTGCCCGGCTTCCGCCAGCTGTTCTTCGTCGAGCCGAACGCGATTCGCAACGTCACTGACCGCAGCGACCTGCTCGTCCCGTGGTCGGTCTACAGCCCCTATCGGGGCGTCGTCTACGCGCCGCACGTCTACACCGGCGTCTTCACCGCCGACGAGGAGGTCGCCCAGACGCGCTTCTTCCCGAGCGACGGCGGCTATCGCAGCGCGATCGCGGATGCGCAGCGGCTCGGGCTGCCGCTGTGGATCGGCGAGTTCGGCAACAACCCCGCCGACGACGACACGCTGCTGCGCACGAGCTACGCGCTGCAGGACAGGCACGGCATCGGGGGGACGCTGTGGCTGTGGAAGGAGAACGCCAACGACATCGACCAGTCGGTCTTCTGGGGCGTGTACGGACCGCCGTTCGGCATGGGCACGCCGCAGGCGCACCGGCTGCGCTACGTCGACCGCGCGTTCCCGCTCGCGCTCGCCGGCCGGCTCGAGAGCTTCTCCTACGACCCCGACCATGCGGCGTTCACGCTGCGCGCGCGCTCGCCGCGCGTTTCGCCGGCGCATCCCGAGCGCGCGACGGTCGTCTTCGTGCCGGCGGCCGTCACGGCGCCGCTGCGCGCACGGGGCGCGATCGTGCAGCTCTATGACCGCGGCGACGGCGCGCGCGAGGCGCTGGTCTTCCCGCGCGGTGGTGCCTACACGGTGGTGGCAGGCTGATGCGAGGGCAGCGCGCTCTGCTCCTCGCCCCGCTGCTGGCCTGTGCGCTCGCCGCGCCTGCGCAGGCCGCGAGCGGCTTCCGCGCCGGTGCCGCGCGCGAGATCACCACGCCGCCCGCAGCGGGCACGGCCGCGGGCGCCGCGGCGGACGCGCAGTTCGCGCCCGAGCTCGCGCGCTGCCCGCCCGCGCTGTTTCCCGACCGCGGGCGCTTCGCGCTCCAGGAGCCGTTCGTCGACCTCAACCACAACGGCCAGTGGGACGACCAGCCGCAGCCCGAGCCGTTCTGCGACGCCAACGGCAACGGCCGCTGGGACGGGATCTACACGTCGGGGCAGAACGACGTCCCCGCGACCGGCGTGCACGACGATCTCGACGTGCGCGCGGTGGCGATCGCGCGCGGGACCGCGAAGCCGCTCGTGATCGCGTCGGTCGTCCAGCAGGGCCTCTTCGACTCCTACACCGACGCGATGCGCGCGCGACTGCACGACGCGTACGGGATCGGCGCCGACCTCGTCGTGAGCGCCGACCACAACGAGAGCTCGCCCGACAGCATCGGCATCTACGGCGCGGCGCAGACGCCGGCCGGTGCGGGCCTGCGCTCGGGGATCGACGAGTACTACATGCGCTTCCTCGAGGACCGCGTGGCGCGCGCGGCCGCGACCGCGGTGAGGCGGCTCGCGCCGGCGCGCCTGTACGCGGCGCAGGAGCCGCTGCCGCCGACGATCTCGCAGCGCTACAGCGAGCAGTTCCCGACGTTCGTCGCGACGACCGCCGAGCCGCACGTGCCGGCCGCGATCGACACGAAGCTCGGGGTGCTCCAGGCGCGGACGCCGGCGGGCGCGCCGATCTTCACCGTCCTCTCCTACGCCGCGCACAACCAGGAGATGGGCCGCGTGGGCGGCGCGCTCAGCGCCGACTGGCCGGGGGCCTTCGCCACCGCGTTCGACGCCGCGCACCCCGGCATGGCGATGTTCCTCGTCGGCGACAACGGGTCGCAGGAGGACCCGCAGACCAACCCGCCGGTGATCCCCAACGGCTCGGAGAACCACGGGCCCGAGCAGTACGTGCAGGCGCAGGCCACCGGGCAGGCGTTCGCCGACGCGGTCTCGGCCGAGGCGCAGCAGGCGGTGCCCCTGCGCACGGGCGCGGTGACGCTGCGCCGCGTCCAGTTCTGCGTGCCGCTGCAGAACGACGGCTTCCTCGCGCTGGACCTCGCAGGGGTCTTCGGGATGCGCCAGGCCTACGCCTGCGCGCCCGACGGCACGCCGCTTGCGGCGCTGCCGAGCGGCAACGAGTTCCGCACCTACGTGAGCGTGGCCGCCGTCGGGCCGGACCTCCAGCTGATCGCCAACCCCGGCGAGGCGTTCCCGGCGCTGATGATGGGAAGCCCGTTCGGCAAGGAGACCGAGAGCTGCGACCGGCCCGACCCGCCGGTGCCGACCTGGCACGCCCGCGCGCCGTACCGCTTCCAGGTCGGCCTCGCCGACGACATGATCGGCTACATGCTCCCGGGGTGGGCGTTCGCCGACTCGACGCCGGGGCTGTTCCCGACGACCTGCGTCGCGGACTCCTCCGATCGCGACGCCAACGGCCACCAGCACAAGCTCGAGTCCGAGTCGGTCGGGTGGACCGCCGCCTACGACGTGGCGAGCAGGCTGACCGGGCTGCTCGACCGCACGCCCGACCGCACCGCGCACATCTCGGACGGGCGCTACGTGCTCGCGGACGGGACGCTCTCGCACCGGCCGCAGGGCGCGGTCGGGATCCTGCTGGCGAGCGGCCGGGTCGTCGCGGTGGCGGGCGTGAGCGAGGTGGGGTCGCGCCGGGTCGATGCGACCGGCCAGTTCATGGACTACGACGGCCTGCCCCAGCCGGGCGGGCCGGACGTGAACACGCGCGGGATGCTCGTGCGCGACCACGCAGGGCGGGTGCGCGAGCGCGACTACGTGCGGGTCTTCGACCCGCTGCCGGCCCGGTGAGGACCGCATCCGCGGTGCCGATGCTCTAGGTTTCCGTACATCGGGCCGGACAACGGTCCCGATGCCTGACGCGGGAGGCGATTGGGGGAAGAGCGCAGGCCGTTCCTCATCCGAGAGGAGAGATCTGTGTCACGTAGGATTGCCTTGGCAGGGGTTGCCGGGACGGTTGCCGCCCTGGCGGCGGCGCTGGCGATCGCGCTGCCCGCAGGGGCCGCGTCGTCGAGCGGTGGGTGCGTGCTGAGTGGGACGGCGGCCTTCAACCCGGGCCTGTCGAGCACCGCGCAGAACTTCAGCTACGGGTTCACCGGCACGCTGACCAACTGCCAGTCGACGGACTCGAGCGCTCCGGCGAGCGGCACGGTCGAGGCCGGGCAGACCGTCACGGTCGCCGGCATCACCTACCAGGAGCCGATCGCGACCGGCAACGGCGGGTGCTCGAGCTCGACCACGGCCGGCATCGCCATCGCGCGGTGGAAGGACGGCACGGTCACGGTCATCAAGTACACGACGACCGGCGCCGCCGCCGCGGTGCAGCTGGCGGGCACCGTGATCCCGTCCGTGACGCTCACCCAGGTGGGCGGCACCGGCACGACGACGATCGACACGACCCGGTACAACGGCAACGCCGCCAACGGCCAGCTGACGTTCGGGACGACCTCGCCCCAGGACTGCCTGTCGGGCCTGAAGTCGGCCTCGATCAACGGCCTCGCCGAGCTGAACTAGCAGGTCCCTCTCATGTGGTGGGGCGGGTCCGGCCCGCCCCACCGCCAGGGACCGGCACGCGCAGGTCAGACGCCGCGCCGCGCGAACACGTGCGGCACCGTGCGCAGCAGGATCTTCAGATCCAGCCACAGCGACCACCCGGCGACGTACAGGTAGTCGATCTTCACCATCTCCTGCAGCGGCACGCGGCCGGAGCCGGCGATCTGCCAGTTGCCGGTCATCCCGGGCGTGAGGTGCAGCCGGCGGCGGTCCCAGCCCTTGATCTGCGCGTCCTCGTCGACGACGAGGGGGCGCGGGCCGACGATGCTCATCTCGCCGCGCAGGACGTTGATCAGCTGCGGCAGCTCGTCGAGCGAGCTCTGGCGCAGCAGCCGCCCGACGCGCGTCGTGCGCGGATCGCGGCGCAGCTTGAAGAGCCCGTCGGCGCCCGCGTCGAGCTTGCGCAGCTCGTCCTTGCGCTGCTCCGCGTCCGCGACCATCGTGCGGAACTTCCAGATCCGGAACGGGCGGCCGTCGCGGCCGACACGGATCTGGCGGAAGAAGACGGGGCCGCCGGAATCGACGCGGATCGCGAGCGCGAGCAGCGCCATCAGCGGCGAGAGCACCAGCAGCGCCGGGATCGCGACCGCGAGGTCGAAGGCGCGCTTGACCAGCAGCGAGGAGCGCGTGAGGCCGAAGCGGCGCACGCCGAGGACGGTCGTCCCGTCGAGCTCGTCGAACTCGACGGCGGTCCCGACGACGTCGAGCACGCGCGGCAGCAGGCTCACGCGCATGCCGAGGTCCTTCACCGCGCGCACGAAGTCGAGCATCTCCTCGGCCGGCAGCACCTGCGGCTCGATGATCACGCGGTGCGCCTGCGTCTCGGCGATCGCGGCGCCCAACTCCTCGACCTCGTCGCCCGAGCCCTCGTAGTCGCCCGCCATCCGCACCGCGATGCGGCCGACGAGCGTCGCGTGCGCGCTCGGTCCCGAGAGCTTGCCGCGCAGGCGCTCGTAGTCGACGGCGTCGCCGACGAAGAGGCAGCGCTCGGCGGGCACGAAGCGCGCGACGATCCCGCGCGCGGTGCGGCGCGCCACGAGCGTCCCCACGAGCAGCGCCGCCCAGAGGACCAGGAGCTGGAGGCGGCCGGCCGGCCACGGCCCCGTGAGCCAGACGCCGAAGGCGGTGAGCGTCGCGACCTGCAGCAGCTGCGGCGCCTGGTCGAGCGTGGTCTTGCGGATCAGCAGCTCGTCGCGGTCGTAGAGCCCCGCGACCTTCGCGGCGCCGACGACGAGCGGGACGGCGAGCAGGGCCATCGCGGGCAGCATGCGCCCGTACGGGATCGCGGCGAGGCCGAGCGCCACCAGCGTCGCGAGGATGTCGGCGGCCGCGAGCGTGCGCCGGTAGCGGCGGTCGCGCGCCTGGACCTCGCCGATCGTGCGGGTGTCGCTGAGCGCGCCGCGCGGCGCGGTGCGGTCGACGAGGCGCGGCTCGAAGCGGCCCGTGCGGGCCTGCGCCGTGCGCGTCGCGTCGTGCACATCCAGCTCTTCCCTCAGCATCCTCCCGGCGGCTCCTCTCGCTTCCCCTACCGAAGCCAACGGAGCCCGATTGCCGAACTTGCGGTAATTCGGAGCTTTCTCAGCGTGCGGCGGCCGCCGCGACGAGGCGGCGGTAGGCGTCCTGCGCGTGCTCGAGCGCCTTGCGCTCCTCGCCCAGGTTCGCCTTCAGCAGGCCGTCCGCCTCGTCCATGCCGAGCTCGCCGGCGAGGGCGATCAGCGCCTCGTATGCCGCGATCTCGTAGTGCTCGGTGTGCGCCGCGGCCGCGGCGTGCCAGGCGTCCGCGAGCGTCTCGTCGACGGTCGCCGAGGCCTGCTCGGAATGCTGGTCCTCGAGGCCGGTGAACGGCGGGCTCAGCACGGAGCTCGGCTCGGCGCCGGCGACGCGGAACGCGTGCTCTACGCGCGTCACGTGGTCCTTGGTCTGCGCCAGGTGCTCGCCGAGCGCGTCCGAGAGCTCGGAGTCCTTGACCTTCCCGAGCAGCTCCGGCAGCACGTCGAAGCCCAGGCGGCGCTCGACGTAGAGGATGTCGCAGAGCTGGACGAGGTAGAGGTCGCGCGGGTTCGAGACGGTGGTCGGCATCGGCTCCTCAGCTCGCCGTGGCGGTCGGGGTCGCGGGGACGCGCTTGGCGGCCAGCAGCTTCCCGAGCCGGTCGGCCAGCGCCATGATCACGAGCGCCGGGTTCGCGGCGCCCTCGGTCGGGAAGACGCTGCCGTCGCAGACGAAGAGGTTCGGCACCTCCCACACGCGGTGCTGCGCGTCGCAGACGCTGTCCTCGGGCCCGAAGCCCATCCGCGCCCCTCCGACGAGGTGCGCGTCGCGGTCGATCTTCAGCGTGTCCTGCGCGCCGGCGCCCTGCCAGATCTCCTCCATGACCTTGGTCGCGTACTCGACGTTCTTGGAGTCGTTCTCGCAGCGGCTGTGGCTGAAGTTCGCGACCGGCACGCCGGCGGCGTCCTTGACCGCGCTTAGCGTGACGCGGTTCTCGGCCTGCGGCAGGAACTCGCACAGCACGCCGAGCACCGTCCAGTGGTTGTAGTCGCGCATGTACTCGCGCAGCGACTCGCCCCAGTGCCCCTCGGCCATCACGTGCTCGGCCCAGCCGATCGGAAGCGGCGCGACGGTCTGGATCGAGAAGCCGCGCGCGAAGCCGCGTGCCTCGTCGGTCTCGTAGAACTGCTCGCTGGAGACCTCGGGCGGCGGCGCCTTGTACATCCGCAGGTCCTCGTGGAAGCGCGCCGCGACCTGCGTGGCGCCCTGCACCATCACGTAGCGGCCGACCTGGTCGGACTGGTTGCCGAGGCCGTTCGGATGGCGCCGGCTGGTGGAGTGCAGCAGCAGGCGCGGCGTCTCGATCGCGTAGCCGCAGACGGCGACGGCCTCGGCGCGCTGGAAGCGCTCCTGGCCGTGCGCGACGTACGTGACGCCGGTGACGCGCCCGCTCGACTCGTCGATCTCGACCCGGACCGCCTGCGCGTTCGCGCGCACCTCGACGCCGTGCTCGATCGCGTCCGGCAGGTGCGTGATCAGCGGGCTGGCCTTGGCGTTGACCTTGCAGCCCTGCAGGCAGAAGCCGCGGTAGATGCAGTGCGGGCGGTTGCCGAACGCGCCGTTGGTGATCGAGACCGGGCCGACGCGCATCTCGATGCCGTGGTTGCGCGCCCCCTCCCACGCCTTCGACGCCGCTGCGGAGATCGGGTGCGCGGAGTGCGGATAGGTGTGCGGGTCGCCCCACGGCCAGTCCTGCCCGGCGACCGGCAGCTCGCGCTCGACGCGCTCGAAGGAGTCCTTGAGGTCCCAGTAGGAGACCGGCCAGTCGACCGCCACGCCGTCGCGCGTGCGGACCTCGAAGTCGGAGGGGTGGAAGCGCGGCGTGTAGCCCGCGAAGTGCGTCATCGAGGCGCCGACGCCGACGCCCGAGTTGTTCTTGCCCATCTCGACCGGGTCGCCGCCGCCGATGATGCGCGTATCGGTCCAGTAGATCTGCGAGGAGCCCTTCTCGTCGGAGACCCAGTCCTCGTCCGGGTCCCAGAACGGGCCCTTCTCGAGGATCACGACGCGCCAGCCGGCGCGGGCCAGGCGCTGCGCGAGCGTGATGCCACCGGCGCCGGCGCCGACGACGAGCATGTCGACCGCGTCGTCGTTGGCGTAGCCGGCCATGCGGTCGAGGTTCTGCAGGCCGCGCTTGTGCGGGTGCAGCAGGAACGGCGAGTTGTTGTCGCGCGGCATCAGGACCGAGCCGCGGACGAGGCCCTTCAGCAGGCTCACGGCGCGGGCTCCTCCACGTGGCGCACGGGATCCTCGTCGTACTCCTCCTTGCCCTCCCACGGCTCGCGCTCGGCCGTCTGCAGGTGGGGGCTGCCGAAGCGGGAGTAGCCGCGCGGGTAGGCGGGGCCGCCGAAGCCGATCTCGTTCCAGGCCCACGGATGCGAGTAGAAGGCCTGGATGCAGTAGCGCAGCGCTAGCTGGAAGGCGCGCTCGACGTTCAGCAGCGCCCAGCTGCCGCCGAACAGCCTGCCCTCGGCGAAGTCGCCGGCGATCGCGTCCTGCTCGTCCGCGGGCAGCGCGGCGAAGCCGGCGGCGCCGCGGCGGCGCGCGGCCTCCTCGTCGAGGCCCTTGACGATCAGCCGCCAGGCCTCGGTGTCAGGTGGCATGTCGAAGTAGCGGTAGCCGTCGCCCTGTCCCTCGTAGAGCTTCTCGTCGACGTACTCGAGCACGGGGACGCGCGGCTCCTCGCGCTGGTGCAGCAGCGTGTCGCAGAGCGCGCCGGCGGTCGCGGCCTCTGCCGGGCCGAAGAAGCGCACGGGCGGCACCTCCTGCACGCGCCCCAGCACGACCTCGCGAGTCTTGGCGTCCCAGTGGCCGGCCTGCTCGAGGACGTCGTAGTCCGGATAGCGGCCGCGCATCTGCGGCGCCGTGCCCCGGCGCTGGCGTGGCGGGCGGCCCATCAGATGATCGGCTGCGTGGCCGCGCGTGCGCGGGGCCGCGGGATCGCGGATGGCGGGCAACGCTCCGATCCGCCGCCAATGCTGGAGGCATTGGCAAGGATCGGGAGTGGTGATCCGGCGCCGCGAGACCGTGGCATCCGTGCGCGCGGGGTCGTGCAGCCGATCATCTTCAGATCTCCCGTCGCATCACCGGTGCCAGGAGCCCCATCGCGCCGACCATCAGCAGCGAGCCGGGCGCGAGCAGGGGCGGCCCCATCACGATGTTGTACGTCGGCTCGCCGAACCCGCCCGGCTTGCGGCCCACGCCGCGGACGTGGGTGACGATGCCGATCACGCCGTCGAGCGCGTAGAGCGCCGAGACCAGCGGGAGCGCGGTCTTGGCGACGCGTGACGAGCCGTACGCCGCGACGCCCGCGAGCGTCAGCGGCGGCGTCAGGACGATCGGGGTCCACATCCACTTGTCGCCGAAGGAGCCCTTGAAGTGCTCGGTCCAGATCTCGAAGGCGAGCGGCGGTGCCGACGCCGCCGTCGCGAGCGCCAGGGTCCGCTGCATGCGACCGTGGCGGAAGTTCCAGAGCAGGCGCTTGATCCCGCGCCTGGGGCGCCGTTTCACCATGGCCGGTTCTTGCTCCGTAGGCGCGCGGCGCAAACGGCCACTTGGCATAGGGTGCCCGGGGTGAGACTCACGGACCTGGTGCGGCTCGTCAATCGCGGCATGGTCGGCTTCGACCTCGCGCTCGGGGCGGGCGCGCTGCTGGCCCCCGACGCGACGCTCGGGGCGCTCGGGCACGGCTCGCCCTCGGGGGATGCGCGCGCGCTGTTCCGCCGCTGCGGACCGATCTGGCTGACGTACGCATGCGCACACGCCGTCGCCGCGCGCCGCGGCCGCTCGGAGGACTGGGCCGGGGTCGCCTGGCTGCGTGCGACCGAGATCGCGACCGACGTCGTCTGGTCGCGCTCGCCCGCCTTCTCGGCGCCGCGGTCGCGGGCGGCGCTGTGGATGGCGGGCGCGTTCAACGCGGCGCTCGCGGCCGGCGCGGCGCGCGAAGCGCGCCTGCTCTAGTGCCGCCGCGCTACAGTTCCGAACTCTTGGCTGGAGTTCGGAACTCTGTCGCCGACCGCGTCTACGGGCAGCTGCTCGGCGCGGTCCTCGGCGGGCGCTACGCCCCCGGCGATGCGCTGCCGCGCCAGCGCGACCTCGCTGCGGAGCTCGGCGTCACGCTCGGCTCGGTGCGCGAGGGCATGAAGCGCCTGGAGCAGATGGGCCTGGTCGACGTCCGCCATGGCGACGCCACGCGCGTGGAGGACTGGCGCGAGCGCGGCGGCCTCGACGTCCTCGAGCACCTCGGGCCGGCGGTCGTCCCGGCGATCCTCGAGGCGCGCTCGCTGATGCTGCGCGAGATGGCGGGCCTCGCGGCGGGCCGGCGCGAGCCCGGGCAGGCGGCGCGGCTGGGCGAGCTGGCGCGCGAGCTCGGCGCGGTCCGCGACGTGCGCGCGGCGGCGGAGCTCGACTTCGCGTTCTTCACCGAGGTCGCGCGCGCCGCGGGCAACATCGTCTTCCAGCTGATCCTCAACGCGATCCGCGAGACGTACTTCGCGCACCTCGACGACCTGCCGGTGACCGGCGACCCGCCGGCGCTCGCACTCGGCTACACGGCGGTGGCCGACGCGATCGCGGGCGGTGACGGCGAGGCCGCGCGGGCCGCGGCGTTCGCGCTCGCGGAGGTGCAGCGGCAGGCGGTGCTCGGATGACGCGGATCGAGCGCGCGGCCGCGGCGCGGGTGATCGAGTGGGCGGTGGCGCCGGCGCCCCCGCTGCCGCCGGGGGGCGAGACGGACGCGGTCGCCGCGTTCAGCCGCCAGATCGCCGCCGGGCCGCCGCTGAACCGGCTCGGGCTGCGCGCCGCGCTGCTCGCGCGCGCCGCGGGGCTGCCGGTCGGGCCGGTCGACCGCGCGCTCCAGAGCCTCGCGCACCTCTGCTACTACGGCGACGCGGGCGTCATGCGACTGCTCGGGTACGCGCCATGACGCGGCGGCTGCTGCGGACGGAGGTCTGCGTCATCGGCTCGGGCGCCGGCGGCGCGCCGGTCGCGAAGGAGCTCGCCGCCGCCGGCGTGCGCGTCGCACTCCTCGAGGAGGGTCCGTGGCACGACCCGGCGACGTTCGACCGCCGGCCGCGCGACATGGCGCTCGCGCTCTACCGCGACGGCGGGCAGCTCGCGACGCTCGGCGACCCGCCGGTCGTCGTCCCGCTCGGTCGCGGCATCGGCGGCACGACGCTCGTCAACTCGGGCACCTGCTTCCGCACGCCGGAGGCCGTGCTCGCGCGCTGGCGCGACGAGCTCGGGCTCGACTGGGACCTCGAGGACTGCTTCGCGCGCGTCGAGCGCACCATCGGCGTCGCGGAGGTCCCGGAGGCACTCGCGGGGCGCAACGCGCTGCTCGTGCGCGACGGCGCGGCGAGGCTCGGTCTCAGCGGCGGCTTCCTGCGGCGCAACGCGACCGGCTGCCGGGGCTCCGGCGTCTGCGCATTCGGCTGCCCGACGGGCGCCAAGCGGCACGTCGGCGCGTCGTACGTGGAGCCGGCGCGTGCCGCAGGCGCGACGATCGTCACCGGCGCCCGCGTCACGCGCGTCGTCGCGCATGGCGCGGGCCCGCACGAGGTGCGCGCGCGGATGGCGGACGGCGGCCGCCTGCGCGTGCTCGCCGAGCGCGTCGTCGTCGCGTGCGGCACCCTGCTCACGCCGGCGCTGTTGCGCCGGTCGGGGCTCGGCGGCGCGAGCGGGCAGCTCGGGCGCAACCTCTCGTTGCACCCGGCGAGCGCGGCGCGCGCCCGCTTCGACGAGGTCGTCGACCAGTGGCGTGGCGTTCCGCAGAGCTACTACGTCGACGAGCTCGCCGGGGACGGGATCATGCTCGAGGGCATCGCCGGGCCGCCGGACCAGGCGGCGATGTCGACGCCGCTCAGCGGTGCGGCGCACCGCGAGTGGATGCTCGACGCGCGGCGCACGGCGTCGTTCGGCGTGATGGTCTGCGACAGCGCGCGCGGCAGCGTGCGCGAGATGCCCACCCGCCCAGCCCGCCCGCTCGTGCGCTACGACCTGCACGCCGAGGACGCGCGGCGCTTCCAGCGCGGCTTCGCGCTGCTCGCCGACATCTGGTGGGCCGCGGGCGCGCGCGAGATCGCGGTGCCGCTCGCCGGCGTGCCGGTGCTCCGCGACGGCGACAGCTCGCCGCTCACGCGTGCGCGCGTGCGCCCGCGCGACGTCGCGGCGATGGCGTTCCACCCGCTCGGGACCGCGCGCGCCGGCGCCGACCCGGCGACGTCGGTCGTGGGCCCCGACCTCGCGCTGCACGGCGTGGAGGGCGTCTACGTCGCAGACGGCAGCGTCGTGCCCGCGCCGCCGGGCGTGAACCCGCAGGTGACGATCATGGCGCTGGCGACGCGCCTGGCGTTCGCGCTGCTCGGGCGCGCGTGCCCGGCGAGCTACGAGCCGCTGATCGCGTAGCTGGTGACGAAGTGGCGCTTGCCCTGCCAGACCGCGCCGAAGCCGGTCCAGCGGGTGCCGCCGCGGATGACGGTCATGGTGCAGCGCGTGGAGCGGTAGCTCGTCATCGCGCAGCTGACCAGGCGCGGGTCGTCGCCGCGCGCGCGGACCTGGCGCGCGAGGATCGTCTCGGCGCGCCCCGGGTTCAGCAGGCCGTGGTAGGCCGCGTGCATCTTCACGACGCCGTTGAACGAGGCCACGGCTGCGCCGAGCGTCGGCCCGTCGGCGAGCGCCGCGGACGGGGCTGCGAGGGCGAGGGCGGTGAGGATGGCGAGTCTGCGCACTGTCACCAAGATAGATGCCGCTCGCCGTGCCGACAACCCCGTTCGGCCGATGCAAGACGCCGTTCGGCCGCTTATGAACCCCGCCCGGCGCCCGCGAGCCGCTCCGCCTGCTCGCCGCGGCCGACGAGCACCTCGCTCACGAGCTCCGGCCCGAACAGGCCGTGGCCGACGACGCCGGGCGTCGCTCCGAGCCGCGCGGCGAGCGCACGCGGATCGCCGACCGCCTCGTGGAGGTCGGCGATGACGCCGCCGTCGGGGCTGGGCGGCGCATCGCGCACGCGCACGTCGCCCAGCCGGCGCAGCGTCGCGGCGAGGCCGAACGGGAGCAGCTCGAGCGGCACCGGCGGGCGCAGCGCCTCGACGAGCTTGTCGGAGGAGACGATCACGACGAAGCGCTCCGCCGCGGCGGCGACGATCTTCTCGCGCGTGTGCGCGCCGCCGCCGCCCTTGACGAGCCACAGCTCGGGCGTCGCCTGGTCTGCGCCGTCGATCGCGATGTCGAGGCGGTCGAGCGCGTCGAACGCCTCGACGCGCAGGCCGAGCGCGAGCGCCGCGCGCTCGGTGGCGGGCGACGTCGCCACGCAGCGGATGTCGAGCGAGCGCTCGGCGAGCGCGGGCAGCAGGTGCGCGACGGTC
This sequence comes from Solirubrobacteraceae bacterium, assembly GCA_035765835.1. Lineage (GTDB taxonomy): Bacteria > Actinomycetota > Thermoleophilia > Solirubrobacterales > Solirubrobacteraceae > JAOPZW01. The sequence goes on along the minus strand of DASTWP010000142.1, from coordinate 5,440 downwards.
GAGCCGGTGCCGAGGCCCACGCGCGCCCCGTCGGGGACGAGCTGCGCTGCCGCGCGCGCCGCGACCGCCTTCTCGTGCTCGATGCGGTCCACGCGGAGACCTTACGAGCGATGGGCGACGGCGACACGATCTGGGGGCCCGCCTCCGGCCGCCATGGACCAACGGCGTTGCCGTCGGTGCCCCCGGCCTCCGGCGCCCCTAGTGCCCGGGCATGCCGCCGGCGAGCGCAAGCAGGGTCCAGAGCAGGCCGAGCGCGAGTGCGGCCGAGAAGAACATGCGCTGAAGGTGGGGCACGACATCGCGCTACCCGCGGTTGCCCGCCCGGAACCTGCGCCGGGTCAGAGCCCGTACGCCTCCAGCAACTGCAGCCAGACCTCGCTGCGGGTCGGGAACGACGGCACCGCGTGCACCAGGTCCTCGAGCGCGACCTCGCCGACGACCGCGATCGTGGCCGCGTGGAGGAAGTCCTGGATCTCCGCCCCGACGAACGTCGCGCCCACGATCACGCGGCGCGTCTCGTCGACGACGATGCGCGTCGTGCCGGGGGCGTTGTGCCCGTAGAACGAGCCGCCGGCGCTGCCGCTCGTCTGCACCTCGACGCAGCGCGCGTCGATGCCCGCCTCGCGCGCGGAGGCGAGCGTGTGCCCGACGGCGGCGACCTGCGGGTCCGTGAACGTGACGCGCGGGGAGAGCGGGCCGTCGGCGAGCGGGCGGATGCGCGCGCGCTCGTCGCCGAGGATGCGGTCGGCCGCGACGCGCGCCTGGTACTTGCCCATGTGCGTCAGCAGCGCGCGGCCGTTGGCGTCGCCGACGACGTAGAGCCACTCGTGGCCGGGCGCGCGCAGCGCGTCGTCGACCTCCACCGGGCCGCCGGGCTCGAGGCCGATCGCGTCGAGCCCGATGTCGGCGGTGAGCTGCCGGCGGCCGACCGCGACCAGCACCTGGTCGCCGGTGACCGGCTCGCGGCCGTCGAGCTCGACGCGCACCTCGCCGCCGGGCTGCCCGCGCCGCACCGCCGTCACCTTCGTGTTCGCCAGCACGGTCACGCCGTTGCGCGCGAGGCCCTCGCAGACGAGCTCGCCGGCGAAGTCCTCCTCGTGGGCGAGCACGCGCTCGGCGGCCTCGATCACCGTCACCTCGCTGCCGAACGACGCGTACGCCTGCGCCATCTCGACGCCGACCGTGCCGCCGCCGATGACGACGAGCCGCGCGGGGACGTCCTCGCTCGTCGTCGACTGGCGGTTGGTCCACGGCTGCGCCTCGGCGAGCCCCGGGATCGGCGGCAGCGCCGCCTCGGTGCCGACCGCGATCACGACGGCACGGCGTGCGCGCAGCAGCTCGTCGCCGACGCGCACCGCCCGCTCGCCCTCGATCCGCGCGTGGCCGCGCACGAGCGTGACGCCGCGATCCTCGAGCCACGGCAGCTGGCTGGAGTCGTCCTGGCCGTGGATCACCTCGTCGCGGCGCGCGAGCGCGGCGCGCACGTCGAGCGTGCCGGCGGCGGCCTCGGCCGCGCCCGGGATGCGGCGCGCCTCCGCGAGCGCCTCCGCAGGACGCAGCATCGCCTTCGAGGGCATGCAGCCGTAGTAGGAGCACTCGCCGCCGACGAGGTGCTGCTCGGCGATCGCCACCTCGAGGCCTCCCTTGCCGAGGCGCCCTGCACAGACCTCGCCCGCAGGCCCCGCGCCGATCACGACGACGTCGAACTCGCGCTCGCTCATGCGGCGTGTCGTCCACCGCCGGCGCGCGCCGTTACGCGCCGCTCGCGCGCGCGGGCGCGCCACGGCGACAGCGGCGGCGCAGGGACGACGCGCAGCGCGTCGAGCGCCTGCTCGAGGTCGCGCGCGATCTCGACGGCGTCGGGGACGATCTCGGCGTCGGCGAGGATGCCCGCGTGCAGGCGGCCGCCGTAGGAGAGCGCGCCGATCGCGAGCGCGTGCCCGTCGAGCAGCGGTACGGCGGGGTAGGCGGCGAGGAGCGGGCGGCCGAGCAGCTCGAGCGCGACCGAGGGGCCGGGCACGTTCGAGACGACGGCGTTGAAGGACGCCGCCCGCGCGGCGGCGCGCGCGACGGCGCGGCGGCCGGCGGCGGGCAGCAGCTCCGCGGCCTGGGCCAGGCCCGCCCCGAGCGCCGCCTCGCCGCCGGACTTGGCGGCGCGCGTGCGCCCGCGCACCGTGCGCAGCACGCGTACGAGGTCGCGCTCGCCCACCGGCAGCTCGACCGCGACGAACGAGATCCGGTTGCCCAGCGCGCCCTGCTCGCGCTCGCCGATGTCGACCGGCACCAGCGCCTTGAGCGCGCGCGTGCGCTCGCCGCGGCGGCGCAGCGCGCGGCGCAGCGCGACGGTCGCGGCGGCGAGCAGGACGTCGTTGACCGTCGCGCCGTGGCGCCGGCCGGCCTCGCGCAGCCCTTCGAGCGAGGTCTCGGCGAAGGCGACGCGGCGGCGGGCGGTCGCGCTGCGGTCGAACGCGGTGGCCGGCGCGGGCGCGACCAGGGCCTCGAGCGCGTCGCGCGCGGCGAGCAGCGTCGAGGGATCCGCGCGCAGCGCGGCGCGCGCGAGCCCGCGGGCGCCGCGCGCCGCGAGCGTCGCGCGGTCCGTCGCGGCCAGCAGGCCCGCGGCCTGTGCCGACGGCGCGCGCTCGGGGGTCCAGGTGGGCGCAGGGTCCCGAGCGCGCAGGGGCGCGACGCCCGCGGCGTCGAACAGCAGCAGCGCGACCTCGACCGCTGCGACGCCGTCGACGAGCGCGTGGTGCGCCTGGCCGACGATCGCGAAGCCGCCGCGCTCGAGGCCCGTGACGAGGTACAGCCGCCACAGCGGGCGCTCGCCGTCCAGGGCGTGCGAGAGCAGCTCGCCTGCGAGCTCCCGCAGCTCGGCGGCGCCGCCGGGCGCGGGCGCGCGCACCGCGTGCACGTGGCGCGCGACGTCGAACGAGTCGTCGTCCGCCCAGTACGGGTCGCCGAGGCCGAGCGCGGGCCGGACGACGCGGCGGCGGAACCGCGGAAGGGCGTCGAGCCGCCCGTCGACGTGGCGGCGCAGCGCGGCCAGCGACGGCGGGCGGCCGTCGAAGCGCAGCGTCCAGCCGACGTGCAGTGGCGCGCGCGCGGTCTCGAGGTCCAGGAAGGCGCAGTCGAGCGCGCTGAGCCGGTCGGGCGGCGGCACCGCTGGATCCTTCCACGTACGCTGCTCCACGTGTCCCTCGCGGCGCTCGACATCGGCCTCGTCCGCGCGGACAACCCGGGCCCGTTCACGCTCCAGGGCACGAACACGTGGCTCGTCGGGCGCGATCGGTGTTTCGTCGTCGATCCGGGGCCGCTCCAGGAGGCGCACCTCGAGCGCGTGCTCGCGGACGCGGCGGCGCGCGGCGGCATCGCGGGCATCGCGATCACGCACGATCACCCCGACCACACTGAGGCGGTTGCGGCGCTGCGCGAGCGCGCGGGCGGTGTCCCGGTCGCGGCGGCGCGTTTCCCCGCCGACGTGGCGCTGCACGACGGCGACGAGTTCGGCCCGTTCACCGCGATCGCCACGCCCGGCCACGCGCCCGACCACTTGGCGCTGCTGAGCGGTCGCGCGCTCTTCAGCGGCGACGCGGTGCTCGGCGAGGGCAGCGTCTTCGTCTGGCCGGAGCCGGGCGCGCTACGCGGCTATCTCGCCGCGCTCGCGCGCCTGCGCGAGCTCGAGCTCGACGTGATCTGCCCGGGCCACGGCCCGCCCGTCATGGAGCCGCGCGCGAAGATCGAGGAGTACCTCGCGCACCGCCTCGAGCGCGAGCGCCTGCTGCTCGAGGCGCTCGACGGCGGCGCGCGCACGGTCGAGGAGCTGCTCGACCACGCATGGTCGGACGCGCCGGCGGTCCTGCGCCCGGCGGCGGCAGTGACGCTCGCCGCGCACCTCGACAAGCTCGAGGAGGAGGGCCGCCTTCCCGGTGGCGTCGAGCGCCCCGCCGTGGCCGGGCTGCAAGAGCCGGAATAGTCGCGGCGTTCGCAGCCCGCTAGCGGCGGCCCGCGCCCGCGCCCTCGGCGACGCGCTTCGCGGCGAGGCGCATCGCAGCGGCGAGCGGCGTCACGCGGTCCGCGGAGGCCGCGTCGAAGATCTCGCGGATCGTGTCGCCGATCCCCTGGACGCGCTCGCGCGCGCGCCCGGGGTCGTAGCCGCCGCGCTCGAGCTCGACGCTGATGTTGATGATCCCGCCGGCGTTGGCGACGAAGTCCGGCGCCCACAGGATCCCGCGGCCCGCGAGCTGCTCGGCGACGGTCTCGTCGGCGAGCTGGTTGTTCGCCGCGCCCGCGACGACCGGGCATTGGAGCGCGGGTACCGAGCCGTCGTGCAGGACGCCGCCGAGCGCGCACGGCGCGAGCACGTCGACCTCGGCGGTCATCGCGCTCTCGGGCGTCGTCCAGCGCGCGCCGATGCGCGCGGCCTCGGCGCGCTTGGCGCCGTCGATGTCCGCCACGAGCAGCTCCGCGCCGCGGCGCGCGAGCAGCGCCGCGAGCCGCAGGCCGACGTGCCCGAGGCCGACGACCGCCACGCTGCGGCCCTTCACCGACGCGCTGCCGAGCGCGCGCTCGCACGCGGCCTCGATCGCGGCCGCGACGCCGAGCGCGGTCGACGGGCTCGGGTCGCCGGAGCCGCCGCGCGAGCGCGCGAGGCCGCTGACGTGCTTGGTCGCGCGCGCGATCACCGTCATGTCGCGCGCGGAGGTGCCGACGTCCTCGGCGGTGATGTAGGCGCCCTTCAGCGCGTCGACCGTGTCGGCGAAGTCGAGCAGCACGTCCCGCCGCCGCGCGCCCGCCGGCGGCTCGGGCTGCGGCAGCGCGATCACGCCCTTGCCGCCGCCGAGCGGCAGGTTCGCGACGGCGGCCTTGTAGGTCATCGCGCGCGAGAGGCGCAGCACGTCGCGCTGCGCGGCGCGGTTGTCCTCGTAGTGCCACATGCGGCAGCCGCCGAGCGACGGCCCGCGCGCCGTCGAGTGCACGGCGACCATCGTGAAGATCCCCGACCGCTCGCCGCGGCGGATCAGGACTTGCTCGTGCTCGAGGGTGGCGAGGTAGGAGTCGATGGCGACGGGGTTATACCCGCGCTGGATGCCGGCGCGGGCGGCGGCGCCGCAGTGTCGGCGTCCGCGGCGGGCGGCGCGGCGGGCGCGGTGGCCGTGGGCGCCGGCGCGTCGCCCGCCGGGTCCATGACGGGCGCGGGCTCGTCGGGAGCGAGCGCGCCGCCGGTCTGCGGGTCGATCGTCAGCGGCGGCTCGGCGGGATCGGGCGCGGGGGCGCTCGCCGTCGGGCCGGTCGCGACGAGGGGCGCGGCGTGGGAGTGGGAGTCGCGCTGCGCCCGGCGGGTCGCAGCCGGGCGCGCGGCGACGGGGTCGATCGGGCGTACGGGCGCCGGGTGTGCGAGTGGCACTGCCGGCGGCTCGGGCCTCGCGTATGCGCGCGCGTG
>DASTWP010000141.1:0-7323 GCA_035765835.1 Solirubrobacteraceae bacterium | reverse complement strand
ACGCCCGCCTGCAGCGCCTCGGCCACCAGCCGCGAGCGCTTCTGGTTCTGCGGCAGATGGGCGATGCCGAAGCGCTCGAAGAGCGAGCGCAGGTGCGCCTTCACGGCGTCGACGCTGAGGTGCACCTCGTCGGCGATCTGCTGGTTCGTCGCCGGGATCGCGAACTCGTCGAGCTTGTAGGGGCGCGAGAGCGCGACCAGCACCTTGCGCTGCATCGGCGGGATCTCCTCGACCGCGATGCCGCCCGATGCGACGCGCGTGGGCATCGACTCCTCGCTCGCCGGCCGGCGGAAGGCGATCGTCGTGCGTCCGACGCGCATGACGTCGCCGTCGCGCAGCCGCTGGCGGCCGCTGATGCGCGCGCCGTTGAGGAAGGTGCCGTTGCGGGAGAGGCCGTCGTCGGCGACCGTCCACTCGCCCGCGGTGCACTCGAGCTCGGCATGCAGCCGCGAGACCTCCGTATCCCATGGCAGGGCCACGTCGTTACCGGGGGAGCGGCCGATGCTCATCCGCCTCGCCTCCAGATCGAGCTCGAGCAGGCGCTGCGCGCCCTCCTCGTCGCGCAGCACGAGGAACGGCCGGCCGCGGCGCTCGGCCTCGATGCGCTCGCGCAGCTCCTCCGGGGTGGCGGCATGCGCGCGCAGCGGGGACTCCTGGGGCATCGCCGCCGAAGGGTAGGGCCCGGAGGTGTGGGAACCCGACACCTAGGGTGGCTGGGAGCGGGGGCTTCGCGGCGCGAACCTGGGGTCATGACGGTCCACCTCCACCCCACGGCCCTGCCGACCCGAAGTGACGAGGAGCTCGTCGCGCTCGTCCGCGCCGGCCATCCGCACGCGTTCGACGCGATCGTCGACCGCTACCAGCCGCGCCTGCTCGGCTTCGCGCGCAAGCTGCTCGGCGGCGCGCACCACGACGCCGAGGAGGTCGTCCAGGACGCCTTCGTGCGCGCGCTGGCCGGCATCCGCTCGGGCGAGAACGAGATCCTGCTCAAGCCCTGGCTGCACACGATCGTCCGCAACCGCGCGCTCGACGTCCTGCGCCGCCCCGTCCGCACGACCGATCTGGACCCGCTCGCGCCGATGCTCGCCGCCCGCGGCGGAGACCCGTACGCGGCGCTCGCCACGAGCGAGGACCTGCGCGCGGTCATGGGCGGCCTGCGCGACCTGCCCGAGCGCCAGCGCACCGCGCTCGTCATGCACGAGCTCGGCGGCGTCTCGCACGAGGCGATCGGCCGCCGCCTCGGCGTCTCCGCCGGCGGCTCCAAGGCGCTCGTGCACCGCGCCCGCGCCGGCATCGCCGGCCTGCGCCCCGCGGCCTGACCGGCGCCGCGCCCGGCGCCCCGCCCTCCGCCTCGCCCGGCGCCCCCCGCAAAACGTTCTTTTGCTGTCGCCATAGCGACACAGGAAGAACGTTTCAGGGTCGGCCGGGGCAGCGCCGCGGCCTAGCGTGCGGCGGCGGCCTTCGCGGCCGCCGCCTCCTCGACGAGCGCCGCGATCAGCTGCGAGCGCTCGTCGGCCTCCGGGTGCCACTGCACGCCGAGCGCGAAGCGCTTGTCGGGGATCTCGACGGCCTCCGGCAGCTCGTCGAGCACCGACCAGCCGGTGACCCTCAGGCCCTCGCCAAGCCGGTCGACGCCCTGGTGGTGGTGGGACTTCGTGGCGTGCAGCTGCCCGTGCGCGGCGCGCGCGGCGAGCGAGCCCGGCTCCAGGCGCACGTCGTGATCGGCGCCGTCGAAGGTGCCGAGCGCGCGGCGGTGCTCGTGGTGGCCGTAGATCTCGGGCAGGTGCTGGAGCAGGGTGCCGCCCTGCGCGACGTTCATGAGCTGCATCCCGCGGCAGATGCCCAGCAGCGGGATGTCGCGCTCGAGCGCGCGGCGCGCGAGTGCGATCTCGAACGTGTCGCGGCGCGGGACCGTGTTGCGCGTCTCCGCGTGCGGCTCGGCGCCGTAGGTGGCGGGGTCGATGTCGGCGCCGCCGGCGAGGATCAGGCCGTCGAGGTGGTCGAGCACCTCGTCCGGATGGCGCTCGGACTCCTCGTCGGGCGGCAGCAGCAGCGCCATGCCGCCGGCGCGCTGCACCGCGGCGATGTAGCCCAGCGGCGTCAGCGCCGCCAGCTGGTCCCACACGCTCCAGCGGGCCTGCTCGAGCGCCGCGCAGATTCCGATCACGGGCCGGCTCACCATCCCAGCATAGGATCCGCGCGTGACCGACTTCGAGCTTGCGCACGCGTACGAGACCGTCAACCTGCTGCGCTCGGGCGGCGCGGCGAAGATCGAGCTGAACCGGCCGGAGGCGCTGAACGCCTGGAACGGGCAGCTCGGCATCGACCTGCTGGCGGCCGTCAGCGCCGTCGCGGGCGACGGCGACGTGCGCGCGGTGATGGTCACCGGCGCGGGCCGCGGCTTCTCGTCGGGCGCCGACCTCAAGGACCTCAGCGGGCGCGAGGAGCGCACCGAGGACGGGCACCCGAACGTGCGCAAGGTGCTGACCGAGCGCTACCACCCGATCATCACGCAGCTGCGCACGATGCCGAAGCCGGTCCTCGCGGCTGTCAACGGGCCGGCTGTCGGGATCGGGATGTCGCTCGCGCTCGCCGCCGACCTGATCGTCGCCAAGGAGTCCGCGTACTTCCTGCTGGCGTTCGTGAACATCGGGCTCGTCCCCGACGGCGGCTCCTCGCTGTTCGTGCCCAGCCGGATCGGCTTCGCGCGTGCCGCCGAGATGGCGATGCTCGGCGAACGCGTGCCCGCCCCGCAGGCGCTCGAGTGGGGCCTGATCAACCGCGTGCTGCCCGACGCGGACTTCGAGCGCGACGCGCACGCGCTGCTCGAGCGGCTGGCCACGGGCCCGACGCGCTCCTTCGCCGGCACCAAGCGCCAGCTCAACAACTGGCTCTACACGCGCATGGACGAGCAGCTCGAGCTCGAGGCCGGCATACAGCAGGAGATGGCGGGCTCGCAGGACTTCGTCGAAGGCGTGCTCGCGTTCGTGCAGAAGCGCTCCGCGGAGTTCTCGGGCAACTAGGGCGGATTGCCACGAATCGGGGTCCGCCGCTTCGTGAATAGAATCCCGCGCGCCTTGGGCCGCCCCCCGTCGCACAACCGCCGCCGAGCGCTGACGCTCGCTCTGATCGCCGCGCTCGGGCTGACGCTCGTGGCGGCGCCGACGGCCGGCGCGACCGCGATCGTGCCGGAGCACGGCGGCTCGCCGAACGCCAACTCGATCGCCGATCTCTACGAGCTGGTGCTGGCCGTCGCGCTCGTGATCTTCATCGGCGTCGAGGCCGCGCTCTTCTACTCGCTGTGGAAGTTCAGGGCGCGCAAGGGCGCCGTCCCGGCCCAGATCCGCGGCAACACGCGCCTGGAGATCGGCTGGACGATCGGCGCCGCGCTGATCCTCGTCGTGCTCGCGGTCTTCACGTTCGCGAAGCTGCCCTCGATCCGCAACCCGCCGAACTCGAGCCCGAACGGCCTGCAGCTGGCGGCCGGCCCGAGCAAGCGGCTGCCGCCGAACGGGCGCTCGCTGAACGTCTGCGTCAACGGCCAGCAGTACATCTGGCGCTTCACGTATCCCATCGGCAACAACTGCGACAAGATCCCCCTCAACAGCCCGTACTCCTATGAGCAGATGGTCGTGCCCACGGACACGACCGTGACGCTGACGATCAGGGCGCAGGACGTCGCGCACTCGTGGTGGGTGCCGAAGCTCGGCGGCAAGTTCGACGCCGTGCCGGGCTACACGAACTACACCTGGTTCAAGATCCCCAGCTCCGTGCTGGGCGGCAAGCCGTCCCGCACGTTCACCGGCAACTGCGCCGAGCTGTGCGGCCGCAACCACGCGAACATGACGGCTCAGGTCACCGCCGTCTCGCCCGCGGACTTCGAGAAGTTCATCGCCCAGCGGAAGGCCGACCTCCAGGCCGCCGACAACGCCGCCGCGCAGCAGCGCAAGCTCGTCAACGCCGGCAAGAACCCGTAGGAAGCATGGCCGCCACCACCGAGACGATCGCCACCCCGATGCCCCAGGTCGCCGCGCGCCGCGTCGTGCGCGAGCGCACCGGCTGGACGTCGTGGGTCACCACGACCGACCACAAGAAGATCGGGATCATGTACATGGTCCTCACCTTCGTCTTCTTCATCTTGGGTGGGACCGAGGCGCTGCTGATGCGCCTCCAGCTGGCTCAGGCGAACAACACGCTGCTCACGCCTGAGACCTACAACGAGATGTTCACGATGCACGGGACGACGATGATCTTCCTGTTCGTCGTCCCGATGATGGCGGGCCTGGGCAACTACTTCGTCCCGCTGATGATCGGCGCGCGGGACATGGCGTTCCCGAAGCTGAACGCGCTCTCGTTCTGGCTGCTGGTCGCCGGCGGCGTCGTCTTCTACGGCTCGCTGTTCTTCAACCCGCCCGAGTGCGGGTGGACGTGCTACGCCCCGCTCTCGGAGCACGCCTTCACGCCGACCAACGGCACCGACGCGTGGATCTACCTGATCCACCTCACGGGCCTGAGCTCGCTGATCGGCGCGGTCAACTTCTACGCGACGATCGCGAACATGCGCGCCCGCGGCATGGGCTGGGGGCGCCTGCCGCTGTTCATCTGGGCGATCCTGATCTACGCGGTGCTGCTGATCCTGGCGCTCCCGGTGATCGCGGGCGCGGTGACGCTGCTGCTCACCGACCGCCACTTCGGCACCCACTTCTACGACCCGTCGAACGGCGGCTCGCCGCTGTTGTGGCAGCACCTCTTCTGGTTCTTCGGGCACCCAGAGGTCTACATCATGGCCCTGCCGGCGTTCGGGATCATCTCCGAGACGCTGCCGGTCTTCGCGCGCAAGCCGATCTTCGGCTACAAGGCGGTGGCGGCCTCCACCGTCGTGATCGCGTTCCTGTCGATGCTCGTGTGGGCGCACCACATGTTCGCGACCCCGAGCCCGACCTACGTGATGATCTTCTTCATGTTGAGCTCGTTCCTGATCGGCGTGCCGACAGGGGTGAAGATCTTCAACTGGGTGGCGACGCTCTGGCGAGGGAGCATCGAGTTCACGACCTCGCTGCTGTTCTCGGTCGGCTTCCTCGGGACGTTCCTGATCGGCGGCATCACCGGCGTGTTCCTGGCCGTCTTCCCGGTCGACTGGCAGCTCACCGACACGTACTTCGTCGTGGCCCACCTGCACTACGTGCTGATGGGCGGCTCGGTGTTCGCGATCTTCGCCGGCATCTACTACTGGTTCCCGAAGATCACGGGCCGGATGCTGAACGAGCGGCTCGGCAAGGCGAGCTTCTGGCTGATGCTGATCGGCTTCCACGTGACGTTCCTGATCCAGCACTCGCTGGGGCTCGACGGGATGCCGCGGCGCGTCTTCGAGTACCCGAACGTCGGCCACCTGCAGCTCTACAACCAGATCTCGACGGTCGGGTCGTTCATCCTCGGGGTCGGGGTGCTGCTGACCGTCGTCAACGTCGTGCGCTCGCTGAAGGTGGGCGCGGTCGCCGGGCCGGACCCGTGGAAGGCGAACACGCTGGAGTGGTTCACGACCTCGCCGCCGCCGGTCAACAACTTCGACGTGATCCCACGGGTCCGCTCGGTCGAGCCGATGAAGGACATCCGCCGCCAGATCGCCCGCCAGACGGCCGGGATGCACGCTCCGCCGGCGCCTGCGCCCGAGCGCGCGGTCCAGGCGTAGGCTTCGCCGCTCGGTATGGAGGCCTCCCGCGCGACCGTCCTGCAACCCGGCGCCGCCCTCGGCGTGCGCCAGGTGGTGGCCGATTACGTCGCGCTGACGAAGCCGAAGGTCCAGTCGCTGCTGCTGTTCACGACGATCGCGTCGATGGAGGTGGCCGGGAATCCGTCCGCGGGGCGCGTCGCGCTGACGTGCCTGGGCGGCTACCTGTCGGCGGGCGGCGCGGGCGCGGTCAACCACTGGTACGACCGCGACATCGACGCGCAGATGGGCCGCACGGCCGACCGGCCGGTGCCGTCGGGGCGCGTGGCGCCGGCGGCGGCGCTCGCGTTCGGGTGCACCCTCTCCGCGCTGTCGTTCCTGCTGCTCGCGCTGACGGTCAACGTGCTGGCGGCGACGCTCGCGCTCGGCGGCTTCCTCGGCTACACGCTCGTCTACACGATGTGGCTGAAGCGCCGCACGCCGCAGAACATCGTGATCGGCGGCGCCGCGGGCGCGATGCCGCCGCTCGTCGGCTGGGCGGCCGTGACCGGGCACGTCAGCGGCCTGGCGATCTTCATGTTCGCGATCGTCTTCTTCTGGACGCCGCCGCACTTCTGGGCGCTCAGCCTGCTGATGAAGGGCGAGTACGAGAAGGTCGGCGTGCCGATGCTGCCCGTCGTCCGCGGCGAAGGCGAGACGCGCCGGCAGATCCTGCTCTACACGGTGCTGCTCTACGCCGTCACGCAGCTGCCGTTCTGCGCCGGCGGCCTGGGCCTGCCCTACCTCGGCGCCTCGCTCGTACTCGGCGGCGCGTTCATCGCCGGCGCGGTGCGCCTCTACCGCCGCGCCGACCGCCGCGCGGCGCTGCAGCTCTACCTGTTCTCGCTCGCCTGGCTGGCCATGCTCTTCGCAGCGATGGTCATCGACGTGAAGATCTAGAATCCCGCGCGCCCATGGACCGCCGACTCGCCCGCAAGAACCTCCGCTCCGGCCTCATCGTCACCGCCGTCTGCTTCTTCATGTTCGGGATGACGTTCGTGGCCGCGGCGATCTACATCTCCTAGCCGATGAGCCCCCTGGATCCAGAGATCCCGCCCGCGGGCGAGGAGATCCACCTCCCCGGCCCGAGCATCCAGCCGTTCCTGCTGGCGCTCTTCCTCGCGATCGCGATCGTCGGCATCACGGCCTCGATCGTCCTCGTGATCCTCGGCGTGGTCGTCTCGCTCGTGATCATCATCCGCTGGATCGCGGACACGCGGCGAGAGATCAACGAGCTTCCGCTCGAGCACGACGAGCACTGAGCTCGCGGCCGCCTCGCCGCGCCTGAGCGGCGCCGCCGGCCCGGGTCCGGCGGGCGCGCGTCAGGCGCGAGGAGGCCCCGCGAGCGTCGGGCCGCGACGGAATCGGCGATCGCGGCCGGATCCTCGTGGCCGGCGTGTGACGGCGCCGGGGGGCAGTGCTCTGCACGGACCCCGGCCGGCGGCGCGCGTCAGGCGCGAGGAGGCGCCGCGAGCGTCAGGCCGTCCGGCCTCGGCGATCGCGGTCGGATCCTCGTGGCTGACGTGTGACGGCGCCGGGGGACAGTGCTCTGCACGGACCCCGGCCGGCGGCGCGCGTCAGGCGCGAGGAGGCGCCGCGAGCGTCAGGCCGTCCGG
>DASTWP010000140.1:0-4686 GCA_035765835.1 Solirubrobacteraceae bacterium | reverse complement strand
AGCCGACCGGACGGAGCTCGACGAGCACCTGCGGGCGATGGGCGCGCTCGGGCTCGAGATGCTCGTCACCGAGATCGTGCCGGGCCCGGAGGACTCCTATCACTCCTACTACACCTACATGGACGCCCACGGCCGGCCGCTGCTGCACCTGACCAAGCAGAAGCTGCGCCAGTACCCCGTGGGGTTCGGCCTGGCCACCTACCACCGCATCCACCGCTACCAGCCGGCGATCGAGATGGGCTCGCGCTTCTTCGGCGCGATCGGCGCGCGCGGCGTGCTGAACGTCGAGTTCAAGCTCGACGAGCGCGACGGCGAGCTCAAGCTGATCGAGTGCAACCACCGCTTCACCGCGGCGCACGAGCTGGTGCGCCACGCCGGCATCGACCTGGGCCTGCTGGCCTACAACCGGCTCGCCGGCAGGCCGGACCCGCCGCTCGACGGCTATCGCGTCGGTGTCAGCATGTGGCTCCCGGTCGAGGACGCGCGGGCGTTTGCGGACATGCGCCGCGCCGGCGCGATCACGCCCGTACAGTGGGCCCGCAGCCTGCTCCGCAGGCAGCACTTCCAGCTCATGACCCCGCGCGACCCGATGCCATCGCTGCGCAGCATCGCCCGCTTCGCCCGGTGGCCCTTCGCCCGCCGCCGGACCGTCCCGGGGTGAGCGCCGTGCGGCTCGCGTTCGTCGGCTTCGGCGACCTCGCCGGCGTGCTGGCGGCGCAGGCGCGGCGCGGCGGCGTCGCGGAGGTGCGCGCGTGGGCGCGCCTGCGCCCCGACGCGGCCGGCGAGGCCGCGCTCGGCGCCCGGATCGAGGCGGCGGGCGCGCAGCGCTGCGAGACGGTCGAGGCGGCCGTCGGCGGCGCGGACGTCGTGATGGCCGCGGTGCCCGCCGCGGCGAGCGCGACGACCGTCGCGGCATGCGCGCCGTGGCTGCGCGCAGGGGCGCTCTACGCCGACCCCGCGCCGCTGCCTCCGCCGCAGAAGGCCCGGCTGGCCGACCTGGTCGCCCGCGCCGGGGGCGAGTACGTGGACGTGGCGGTCCTCGGCAGCGTCGCGGTCGCCGGCGCCGCGGTGCCGATGCTCGCGGCCGGGCGCGGTGCCCGTCGCTTCGCCGACACGCTCGCCCCGTGCGGCTTCGACGTCCGCGTCATCGACGGCCCGGCGGGCCGCGCGTCGTTGATCAAGCTCGTCCGCAGCGTGTACCTGAAGGGCCGCGAGGCGCTCGTGCTCGAGATGGTCCTCGCGGCGCGCCGGCTCGGGATCGAGCAGGAGGTCCTCGACAGCGTCCGCGGCCCCGGCGAGGAGGTCGCGTTCCCCGCGCTGGCCGAGCGGATCCTCTGCTCGCTGGCCGCCTATTCGGGCCGCCGCGCCGACGAGCTCGCGGCATCGGCGCGGCTGATCGAGGAGGCCGGCGTCGAGCCGCTGGTCGCCGGCGCGGCCGCCGCACGGCTCGCGCGCCTGGACGGCGACGGGCTGCGCCGGCGCTTCCACGGCGAGCGCGCTGCGCGCGGTGCGGACGTCCTGGCGGCGATCGAGGAGGCCTCGCGGCCCGGTCAGGCCGGGTCCTGAACCCCGCTGCCGCCCGCGAGCGCCAGCGCGCGCTTCGCGAGGTCCGCGAGGCCGCACTCCTCGCACGCCGTGGCGAGCGCCTCGAGGTCGGCGACCTCGACGGGGATACCGTGCCGGCGCCGGTGCCGCGCGGTCTCGGCCGCCCCTTCGCCGGGGTAGCGGACGCGTCCGGCCCCCTCGGCAAGAGGCAGGGACCGCAGGCGCGAGACGAGCGCCGCGCAGCGTCCGGGCCAGGTCTCGAGGTCCCCCACGGCGGCCGGGTCGATCGCGAGGAACAGCTGGCCGAGATTCTGCGGCGTCGTCGCATCCGCGTAGATCGAGGCGGCCTCGTCGTCGAAGTCCGAGCCCGCCAGCAGCGCGAGGAAGACGCCCAGCGCAAGCGCGAGGCCGCTGCCCTTCGCTCCGCCCACGGGCAGCAGGCTGCCCGCCATCGCGGCCGCCGCGTCGGTGGTCGGGGCGCCGCCTGAGTCCAGCGCGCAGCCTGCGCCGATCGGCACTCCGGCCGCGGCGGCCCGGCGGATCCGCCCGCGCGCGGAGACGGTCGTCGACATGTCGAGCACGAGCGGGTCCCGGTCTCCGAGCGGTACCGCCAGCGCCAGCGGGTTCGACCCGAGGAACGCGGCGCTCGCGCCGTGTGGCGCCATGATCGGCGGCGTGTTCGTGCTGACGAGCGCGAGCCGCCCCGTCTCGGCGGCGCGCAGCGCGTAGTAGCCGGCGGCGGCGAAGTTGCTCGCCCTGCCGAGCACCACGAGCCCCACGCCGTGGCGTGCCGCGAGCGCGACGGCGTCGTCCATCGCCCTCACCGCGGCGGCGGGCCCGACGGCGTGGCCGGCGTCCAGGCGCCGCAGCCCGCCGCGCTCGGTGGCGACCGTGATCGCCTCCGTCCCGCGCGCAGCGCCCGCCGCGAGGCGCCGCATGTAGACCGGCGCGCGATCGATCCCGTGGGAGTCGATCCCGCGCAGGTTCGCGTACAGCAGCACGTCGGCGACCGCGGCGGCGTCGCCGCGGCCGAGGCCGAGGCGCGCGAAGCACTCCTCGAGCAGCTCGCGCAGGGCCGGCTCCGTGAGCGTCACGAGCGGCGCGCCCATCAGAGGTGCAGGAGCAGCACGCCGCCTTCGGCCGTGACGGGGTAGCAGCGTACGTGGGTGCCGTCGGGGTCGAAGACGCTGCGGCCTGTCGGCAGCTCGAACTCCCAGCCGTGCCACGGGCAGCGCAGGATCTCGCCGTCGCGCTCCCAGCGGTACTCGCCGGGCGCTCCGGGCGCGGTCGTGCCGCCGACGCGGCCGAGACAGAGCGGCGCGCCCTGGTGCGGGCAGGCGTTGCGCAACGCGTAGTAGCGCCCGCCGGCGTTGAAGACGCCGATCGAGCGCCCGGCGACCTCGACGATCCGCCGGCTGCCGGGGGGCAGCTCCGCTGCGGGGCCGAGGACGTGGACGCTCATCCGGGCAGGTCGTAGAAGGCGCGTGCGTTCGCGGAGAAGATCGCCTCGTGCAGGCGCGGCGGCAGCCGCGGGAAGGCACGCCTGGGCGAGTCGAAGTCCCAGTGCGGGTAGTCGCTGCTGAACATCAGCAGGCGCTCGGCGTCCATCATCTCCATCAGGGCCAGGAGGTCCTCGTCGCGCTCAGGACGCTCCAGCGGCTGCGTCGTGAGGCGGACGTGCTCGGGCAGGTACTCGGACGGGCGGCGGCGCACCCACGGCACCTCTGGCCTCAGCGACCTCCAGTGCGAGTCGAGGCGCCACATCAGCGGCGCCAGCCATGCGATGCCGCCCTCGACGAACACCACGCGCAGGCCCGGGAAGCGCTCGAAGACGCCCTCGCAGAGCAGGCTCGTCAGGTGCGCCTGGAACGACAGCGCCATGTTCGTGTGCCACTCGATGTAGTGGCTCGGATAGCCCGGCGAGGGCTGGTGGTTGATGCCCATGCCCTCGGTGCCCGGGTGCAGCGCCAGCGGCAGCCGGTGGCGTTCGCAGGCCTCGTAGATCGGGTGGTAGAAGCGCTGGCCGAAGGGCGCCCGCGCACCGGAGTCCATCGTCACCTGGACCATGTGCGGGTGGCCGGCCCAGCGGTCGATCTCGGCGGCGGCCAGCTGCGGGTCCTGCTGGGCGACGGTGATCGAGCCCTTGAACGCGCCGTCGCCGTTGTGCTGCTCAAGCCACCGCTCCGCCAGCCAGCGGTTGTGAGCCGAGGCGATCGCGGCCGCGTAGTCGGCGTCGGGGTGGATGTTGCAGAAGGTCCTGCAGATCAGGATCGCGTGTGCGACCCCGTACTCCTCGAGCAGCTGGGCCCGCATGAAGCTCGGGTCCGAGCCCGGCGGCCCGCCCGCGGGCGGCACCGCGTCCTTGCGCCCGGTGCCGTGGACGGGCAGGTAGAACGTGCGCTTCTCGCCGGCGAAGCGCTCGCGCCACGGCATGTCCATATAGGCGCGCACTTCGTCGGGCCCGGCCGGGACCGGGTGCACGTCGGCGTCGAGGATCCCCTGCCTGGCCGGCGCGGCGTTCCCCTGCGACCGGACGGTCTCCAGCTGCTCTGACAAGCGGTGCCTCCCGTGGCCTCCCCGCCAATGGTGCAGACCTGGCGCGTTGCCGCTGGTCAGGTTTTCCCCGGAGCACGGGGCGCGATCTTCACCCACCCCTCCCGCAGACCGGACCTACAGTCGCGGCGCGATGCGCCGAGCGCTCACCCCGCTGGTCCTTTCGCTCGCGACCCTCGCGGGAGCCCCGGCCGCCGCCCTCGCGGCGCATCCGCGCCACCACCGCGCGCACCGCGCCCGGGCGGCGGTGGCACGGCTCTACGACTACGCCGGCGACGGGCAGTCGTGCATCGCCGGCGCCACCGGACGCGACCTCGAGCAGCCGACGACGAGCGCCGTCGTGCAGCTGATCGTCCCACCGGGCGGCCAGAACGGCGGGCAGCTCAAGACGACCTTCTACCTGCGCGGCGCGCTGCCGTCGGCCGACTACTACCTCGGAGCCGGCGACGACCTCGACGGCTGTGGCGAGCCCGCCGGGTTGCTGACCACGGACGGCGCCGGCGGCGGCACCGGCGTGATCTACACGCCGGTGAACCCGCAGGCCGGCGGCTACTTCGCGTACGTGATCCACCCGGAGCCCTTCATCCC
>DASTWP010000139.1:0-9673 GCA_035765835.1 Solirubrobacteraceae bacterium | reverse complement strand
CCCCCGGCGAGCATGAAGGGATTCTCACGAACGCTTGAGGCGTCCTTGATGGAGATGGCGAACGATCATCCTGCGATGCACGCCGCGCGCCCGAGGAGCCTGGCCCGGGCCGGCCTTCAGGCCGCGCTGGCGGTCGTCGTGCTCGGCGTGGGCGCGTGGATGGTCGCCCTGTGGGTCCATGGCGGCAACCTGCACACGCACGGCGCCGGCGACGTCCTGAACAGCATCGGGCGGATCACCGGGCTGCTCGGCGCCTACCTGGCGCTGCTGCAGGTGCTGATGCTCGCCCGGCTGCCGTGGCTCGACGGCCTCGTCGGCTTCGACCGCATGACGATCTGGCACCGCCGCAACGGCAAGCTCTGCATCGTCCTGATCGTCGCCCACACGCTGACGATCACGGCCGGCTACACGCTCACGGACCAGATCGGCCTGGGCAGCGAGATCTCGAACCTGCTCGGCCGCTACCCGGGCATGGTCACCGCGACCGTCGGCACCGGCCTGCTGCTCCTCGTCGTCGCGACGTCGCTGATGATCGTGCGGCGGCGGCTGCCCTACGAGGCCTGGTACGCGGTGCACCTGCTCGCCTACGCCGGGATCGCGCTCGGCTACCTGCACCAGATCCCGACCGGCAACGAGCTGACCGCCGACAGGACCGCGCAGACCGGTTGGCACCTGCTCTACATCGTGCCGCTCGCGCTCGTCGTCGTCTTCCGCCTGCTGCTGCCACTCTGGCGGGCGTGGTGGCACGGGCTGCGCGTCGAGCGCGTCGTCCGCGAGAGCCCGACGGTCGCCTCCGTCTACCTGTCCGGGCGGCGCCTGCACCGCCTGCGCGCGCAGCCCGGCCAGTTCTTCATCTGGCGCTTCCTCACGCGCGGCATGTGGTGGCAGTCGCACCCTTTCTCCCTCTCGGCCGCGCCGCACGGGCGCGAGCTCCGGATCACGGTCAAGGCCTCCGGCGCCTACTCCGCCCGGCTCGCCGCGATCCCTCCCGGCACGCGCGCGGTCGCCGACGGGCCGTTCGGCCGCTTCACGCCGCAGGCGCGCCGGCGCGACCGCGTAGCGCTGATCGCCGGCGGGATCGGCATCACGCCGATCCGCGCGATGCTCGAGGACCTCGGCGGCGTCGACGTGGCCGTCGTCTACCGCGCGCTCGCTGCCGAGGACGTGGTCTTCCGCGACGAGCTCGACCGCCTCGCCGCCGAGCGCGGCCTGCGCGTGCACTACGTGATCGGCGATCACCGCAACGGCGACAACGCACACCTGCTTTCGGCCGGGCACCTGGCCGAGCTCGTGCCGGACCTCGGCGAGCGCGACGTCTACCTCTGCGGGCCGCCCGGGCTCGTCGCCGTCATCCGCCGCACGCTGCGCGACGCGCACGTGCCGCGGCGCCACGTCCACCTCGAGGAGTTCGCCTTTGCCCCGTGAGGTCCGCGACATCATGGGCATGCCGATCGCGATCGAGGTCCGGGGCGGCGACGTCGACGTCGAGCCCGCCTTCGCCTGGTTGCGCTGGGTCGACCGGACGTTCAGCACCTACGACGACTCGAGCGAGATCAGCCGGCTGGGGCGCGGCGAGATCGCGCTCGCCGACTGCTCGCCCGAGGTCGACGAGGTGCTGACGCGCTGCGCGGCGCTGCGCGAGGAGACCGGCGGCTACTTCTCCGTGCGCGCCGGCGGCAGCCTGGACCCCTGCGGGCTCGTGAAGGGCTGGGCGGTCGGCCGCGCCGCCGCGCTGCTCGAGCAGGCCGGCGCCGAGTGCTTCGCCGTCGACGCCGCCGGAGACGTCGTCGTGCGCGGCCGCCCTGGCGACGACGGCCCCTGGCGGGTCGGCGTCCGCCATCCCCAGCAGCGCGCGAAGGTCGCTGCCGTGCTCGGCTGCGAGGACGTCGCAGTCGCCACCTCGGGCGCGTACGAGCGCGGCGAGCATGTGCTCGACCCGCACACGGGGCGGCCGCCGTCCGGCCTGCTCTCCGTGACGATTCTCGGCCCGGACATCGCGACCGCCGACGCGTACGCCACCGCCGCGTTCGCGATGGGAGCGGACGCGCGGTTCTGGGTGGCGGGCCTGCAAGGCTACGAGGCGATGCTGATCACGAGCGGCCGCGAGGTCCTGAGCACCCCGGGCCTCGACCGCTACCGGATCTCATGAGGGCACGGCTCGCTCCACCCGTGCTCGTCCCGCTCGCGGTGCTCGCCGGCTGCGGCGGCCACGCCAGGCCGAAGCCGTCCACCACGCCCGCCGAGATCGGCGGCGCCAAGGTCCCGCCGGCGCCCGCGCGCAAGGCTGCGAGCGGGACGTTCACCGGCGCCGACGTGCCCACGCGGTTCGGCGACGTGCAGGTCCAGGTGGTGATGAGGGCCGGGCGCATCACGGACGTCGGCGCGGTGCGCCTGCCGTTCGACCGCCCGCGCTCGCAGTTCATCTCCCAGCAGGCCGCGCCGATCCTGCGCAGCGAGGTCCTCGCCGCGCAGAGCGCCCGCATCGACCTGCTCACGGGCGCGACGTTCACGAGCGACGCGTGGGCCACGTCGGTGCAGTCGGCGCTGAACCGGGCGCGCTGAGCGGCTCAGGAGGGCGCGGGCGCGCCGCCGGGCGCGGGGGCCGGGGGCGGCGCCGGCTGCGGGGCGGGCGCCGGCTGCGGCGGCGGCGCGGGCTGCTGCGGGCGCGGGCAGCGCGCCTCCAGCTCGTCGCTGAACGAGTGCCAGGCCTTGCAGATCGCGCCCTGGCCGGTGCGCTTGCAGAGCTCGCGCGAGAGGTCGCGGTTGAGCACGTGGTAGTTGAGGTCGGCGAGCGGCCCGGGCTCTGAGTAGCGCGACCACTTTCCGGTGTCGAAGGAGTGGATGCGCCGCCGCGTGGCGCGCAGGCCCTCCTCGGCGAGGAACGCGGCGTCGCCGTCCTGCGTGGCCTGCGCGAGGTCGCTCAGGGCGATCACCGCGTCGAGCTGCGCGTTCAGCACGTGCACGTGCGGCGCGAAGGTGTACAGCGCGTACCAGCTGCCGTCGCGCGCCAGCCGGACGTTGACGCCCGCCGGCGGCGGCAGGTGGAACAGCTCGACGAGCCGGCGTGCGAAGTCCGCCAGCTCGGGGCGGCCGAGCACCTTCGCGCCCGCGAGGTAGGCCTCGATCGCCGTCGCCTGCGCCAGCCCGCTGGCCCACGGCGGCTGCCCGCCGCCGAACGGGAACAGGTACTCCCAGGTCAGCGCACCGCCGCGCGTCGTGGCGAGCGGGCGCATCTCGTCGAGGATCTGCGCGCCCTGGGCGAGCTTCTCGGGGTTCGTCGTCCTCAGCAGCGCCCCCGCCAGGCCGAACGTGCCGTTGACCTGGAGCTGGAGCCCCATGCCGGGGTAGTACTGCCACACGAGCGCGCTGCCGGGGAAGCTCAGCCGCGAGGCGTGCGCCCTCACCTTCGAGAGCGGCCTGCACTTGCGCCCCTGGGCGTCCTTCTCCCCGGGCGATCCCGGGACCGGCGGCCCGTGCTGCGACCACCACTCGACGTTGCGCCGCAGCGTCATGAAGACGAGCGGCAGCCGCCCCGGCGTCAGCGCCCCCGCCTTCGCCATCCCGCGCAGGATCCGCAGCACGCTGCGCAGCTCGCGCTTGCGCACCCCGCCGAGGCGCCCGACCGTCGCGAGCGCGTGCCCGTAGAGCGCGCGGTCGGCGACGAGCTGGTCGGCCGGGGCCGCCTTGGACTGCGCGAGCCGCGCGAGCACGACGCGCACCGGGTCCGGATGCCGGCGCGAGCCGCCGGCCGTGGCGACCGGCACCACGGCGGCGGCGAGAGCGACGACGACGAGCGCGCGGCGCACGCCCGCAGGCTACGCGACGACTTCGACGCCGACGAGGTCGTCGGACGTCAGCTCGCCGGGCGTCTCGACCGCGAGCACCGCCTCCATCGCGGCGATCGCGACCGCGAGCTCGTCGAGGTCCGGCTCGCGCGTGGTCAGCTTCTGCAGCTGGAGACCCGGCCACATCACGGTGCGCACCCAGCCGCGGCGGCGGTTGCGCCCCGCGAACTTGATGATCTCGAACGAGATGCCGGCGATCAGCGGCACGCCGAGGATGCGCGTGGCGACGAGCCAGTACCAGGCGGGCAGGCCGATCGGCGCGAAGACGAAGATCGCCACGATCATGACGATCAGCAGGAAGCTCGTGCCGCAGCGCGGGTGCAGGCGCGAGAAGCGCTGCGCGTTCTGCGGCGTCAGCGGAAGGCCCGCCTCGTAGCAGGAGATCGTCTTGTGCTCGGCGCCGTGGTACTCGAACACGCGCCGCAGGTCGCGCAGCCGCGAGAGCAGCGTCAGGTAGCCGAGGAAGATCGCGGTGCGCACGACGCCCTCGACGAGCCAGAACAGGAAGGAGGAGTGCAGCTGGTGCTTGACGAGGCTCGTCAGCCCGACCGGCACGACGAAGAACAGGCCGACCGCGAGCGCGACCGCCACGACGACCGTGCCCGCCCACATGCCGCCCGAGATCTCGTCCTCCTCCTCGCCGACCTGCGCGTTGGCGGAGATGCCGAGCGCCTTGAAGCCGATGGCGAGCGACTCGCCGAGCGCGACGACTCCCCGCACGATCGGCAGGCGCAGCGCGCGATGGCGCTTGAGCACCGAGGTCAGCGGGAACGAGCGCACGTCGATGTCGCCGAGGGCGGCCTCGTCGGGCGCGAGGCGGCCGTCCTCGTGCGCGGCGAGCTGCTCGGGCAGCGGCTTGCGCACGGCCACGGCCCACGTGCTGACGCCGCGCATCATCACGCCCTCCAGCACGGCCTGGCCGCCGACGGGCGCGTCGCGCTGGGCGACCAGCTCGCCGTCGGGCAGGCGCTCCGCGGCGGTGCCTGCGGCGGCGGCCATCGTGGAGACCGGCGCTAGCCCTTCGCGGAGGACTGGCGGCGGGCGGCGCGGCGCTTGAAGCGCTCGACGCGGCCACCGGTGTCGACGAGCTTCTGGCGCCCCGTGTAGAACGGGTGGCAGGCGGCGCAGATCTCGACGTGGATCTCCGGCTGGGTGGAGCGCGTCGTGAACTCGTTGCCGCAGGTGCAGGTGACGTGCGCCTCGACGTACTCGGGGTGGATCTCGGTCTTCATCGGACGAAGCAGTGTAGCGGCCCGTTTTGCCCCGCAGGACTGTAGGGATCCGCACGAACTGCCGAAAACACGTGGCATGGAGAGCGCGGCGGCAGCAGCGATCGGGCCCGATCCCGCCGACGTGCGCTTCCGGCTGCGCAACGTGAGCGCCGGCGTCTTCCTCAGCGTCTTCTGCTGCCTGTTCTACATCGCCTACTACCTGCTGACGTGGAGCGGGCCGCACCGCAGCGCGCTCGTGACGATGCTCGGCGTCAGCATCCTCGGCTCCTTCGGCCTGCGCGCGATCCCGATGGAGGGGCTGATGCGCCGCCCCGTAGCGCGCGAGGCGTTCTTCATCGGCTGGAGCGTCTCGCTGATCGGCCTGATCCTGACCGCCATGGCGCTCGACGGCGGCGTCGACAGCCCGCTCAGCGTCGCGCTGTTCCTGCCGCTGGCGTTCTCCTCCCTCTCCTATCCCGTCGGGTCGATGCTGGCGGTCGGCGCCCTCACCGTCGCGACCTACGTGGGCGACGCCGCCGTGCAGGGCGGCACGAGCTTCGCGCACGCGTTCTTCATGGCGTCCACGCTGGCGATCGCGGCCTGGATGTGCGCCTGGCAGGCGCGCCTGCACGCGAGCCAGCGCCAGGAGCTCTCGCGCGTCTCGCGCTCGGACCCGCTGACCGACTGCCTGAATCGGCGCGGCTTCGAGGAGCGCTTCGCGGCCGAGCTTGCGCGCGCCAGCCGCGACGGCACGCCGCTCGGACTCGTGCTCGTCGATCTCGACGACTTCAAGCAGATCAACGACAGCCGCGGCCACGCCGCAGGCGACGAGCTGCTGCGCTGGACGGTCACGGCGCTCTCCGCGCACCTGCGCCCGACCGACGCGCTCGGCCGGCTGGGCGGCGACGAGTTCGCCCTGCTCGTGCCCGGCGCGGGCGAGCAGCACACCGCGGCGCTCGCGCAGCGGCTGCAGAGCGTGCTCTCCGAGCGCACGCCCGCCTCGTTCGGCCTCGCGAGCTTCCCGCTCGACGGCTCGGACCGCGAGGAGCTCCACCAGCACGCCGACCTCGATCTCTACGCCGTCAAGCACGGCCGCCCGGCCGCCCCCGGCGCCCCGGGGCGCAGGCGCGAGCTGTCGTGGGCGGCCGCGCTCGCACACGCGGTCGACCTGCGGATGGCCGGCCACCACAAGCACTCGAGCGAGGTCGGCCGGCACGCCGTCGCCGTCGCGCTACGCCTCGGCTGGCCGCAGGAGCGGCTCGAGCGCCTGCGCCTGGCCGCGCTGCTGCACGACGTCGGCAAGGTGGCCGTGCCCGAGGCGATCCTGCGCAAGCCCGGCGCGCTCGACGAGCAGGAGATGGCGGTCATGCGCACCCACCCCGCGACCGGCGCGGAGATGGTCGCGCAGATCGAGGGCATGGAGGACGTCGCCGAGTGGATCCGCCACTCGCACGAGCACGTCGACGGCTCCGGCTACCCCGATGGCGTCGCGGGCGACGCGATCCCGCTCGAGTCGCGGATCCTGCTCGTCGCCGACGCGTTCGACGCGATGACGAGCAACCGCGCCTACCGCGACGCGATGCCCGCCGCCGACGCGCTCGCCGAGCTGCGCCGCTGCGCGGGGCGGCAGTTCGACGCGCACCTCGTCGAGGTCCTCGCCGCGACGGTCGAGGGCCGCCCGGTCGCCGCACGCGACGTGGCCTGAGCGGGGGGATCTAGCTCGTGAACGGGCAGTCGCGGGTGACCGCGTCGTCGCCCTCGTCGGCCTCGAGCACCTCGTCGCGCGCGTCGAGCACGACGCGCACGCTGCTGCCGGGGGCGCAGCGCTGGGCGGTGAAGCCGACGATCTCCCGCATGCCGGCGTCGATGCCGGCGATCCGCTGCGTCAGCGGCGCCTGCGAGCCGACCGCGAGCGTGGTGTCGAACGGCCCCGCCGGGCCGAGGCCGCGGTTGAGCACGACGAGCTGGTAGACGGCGGTGCCGGGCTGCGGGCCGTCGGTGCCCGTCAGGCGGCCGGCGTGCAGGTCCGGTCGCGGGTCCGGCTGGCGGCAGCCGCGAGTGGTGCGCTGCGTGGCGCGCAGCAGGCGCCCGTGCACGGAGTACCAGCGGAAGCGAACGCGAACGCGGTAGGCCGCGGGGCCGTCGAGCCCCTCGACGCGCTTGGTGTAGATGAAGCCGGGCACGCCGGCCTGCGAGCGCTCCCACCGCGCCCACACCGGGACGGCCACGTGCGCCCATCGCCGCAGCTGCGGCGTGCGCTCGAAGAGGTCGAAGCGCATCCACATGCGCGCGCCGTGCGCGATCTGCGGCATCGAGCCGGTGAACGACGCGGCGCGGTCGGACGCGTCGGGACCGGTCGTGCACTGCACGAGCTTGGCGGACAGCGGCGGCCGCGCGGGCGCGGTCGTCCCGCCGGGCGCGGTGCTCTGCGCATGCGCGGCGGGCGCCGCGGCGGCCAGGCCGGCGGCGACGGCGAAGGGGACTGCGAGGCGGCGTCGCATCGCCCAAGGAACAGCGGGGCGGCGCGTTTGTTGCGCCGGCCGTTGTTCGGCTGAAGTCCTCAGGTGCGGGTGTACAAAGGTCCGTCGCCGCCTTCCGGCGTCGTCAGCCGCCCGCCCTTCGCCGTGATCGCCCCGCACTGCACGCAGTTCGTGTAGTTGACGATCACGTCGACCTCGCCCTCGGCGGGCGCGTCGTCGGGGATCTCGTAGACGCCCGCGGGGCACATCCAGCGCCACGTCTCGGCGATCTCACGCGGGACGTGCTTCTGGATGCGGATGTGGTTCGGCGCGTCGTCGCGCGTCGCGTTGCCGGTGATGAAGACGCTCGAGAGCTTGTCGAACGTGTACTTGCCGTCCGGCTTCGGATAGCGCTTGGACGTGTCGCCGACGTACACCGGCTTGGCGTCGTTGCGGTGCCACGGCCAGCGGCCGCCGGGGAAGCGGCCCTTCGTGGCGATCATCAGGTTCACGAGCGGGCCACCCCACAGGAAGCCGCGCTGGAACGGCTGGCGCGTGTTGCGGACCTCGTAGAGCTCCTTGCCGATCTGCGAGTCCTCGACCGCCTGCTCGTAGCCCTCGAACGAGGTCTCGCCGCGCTTGAGCGAGTTGTAGATCGACTCCGCCGCGAGCATCCCGGAGCGCAGCGACAGGTGCACGCCCTTCAGCGCGACCGTGTCGACCATGCCGGCCGAGTCGCCGATCAGCACCGCGCCCGGCATCGAGAGCTTCGGCATCGACCAGTAGCCGCCGCCCGGAAGCGCCTTCGCGCCCCATGCGACGCGCTCGCCGCCCTCGAGGATCTTCTTGACGAGCGGGTGCAGCTTGAAGAGCTGCAGCAGGTCGTGGGCGGAGGTCGTCGCGTCGGCGTACTCGAGGTCGACGACGAAGCCGATCGAGACGAGGTCCTCGCCGGTCTTCTCGTCCTTCATCGGGTAGATCCACGTGCCGCCGATCTGCCCCGCCTTCGGCGAGAGCTTCAGCGGCCAGGGCCCGATCGTGTGAATCAGCCGGTTCAGCGGCTTGGGGACCTTCCAGACCTCCTTGACGCCGAGCTCCCAGACCTGCGGCTCGCGGCCCTCGGCGAGGCCGAACTCCTTGATCGCCGCGCCGGTGAGGTGGCCCCAGCAGCCCTCTGCCAGGACCGTCGCCTGCGCCGTGATGTCGGTGCCGGGCTCGAAGTTTCCGAGCGGCTCGCCGTCCTTGCCGCGGCCCTTGTCGCCCGAGCGCACGCCGCGCACGCGGCCGTCCTCGACCAGCAGCTCGGTCGCGGCGGTCTCGGTGAGGATGTAGGCGCCGCCCTCCTCGGCCTGGCGCTGCTGGAAGCGCGCGAGCGCCGAGACCGAGACGACCTCGTTGCCGTGGTTCTTGAACGGCGGCGGCGGCGGGATCCTCAGGGCCGTCTTGCCGCTGGGCAGCAGGTAGACCGCTTCCTTGTCGACCTCGCCGAACGCGAAGCCCTCCTTGCGCCAGTCCTCGCGGCTGAGGTCGGGGAAGAGCTCTTGCAGCGCCTGGGGGCGCATGACCGCGCCCGAGAGGTTGTGCCCGCCGCAGGTCTTGGCCTTCTCGATCACCGCGACCGGGACCTCGCCGAGGCGCTCCATCGTCTCCGGGTCGTCGGCCAGCAGCTGCAGCAGGCGGTTCGCGCAGGCAAGGCCCGCGGTGCCGCCGCCGACGATCGCGACGCCGACCTCGATCCGCTCGTCCTCGGCGTCCAGCTCGCGCTTGATGAACTCCTTGCGGGAGTCCACCGGCGGCGGGAACTGGATCGGTGCGACCTTGCCGTTGGCGCCCGCCATGCTCAGCCGCCCTTCTTGGCCTTCAGCGCCGCGGTCAGCTTCGGCACGATCTTGTTGAGGTCGCCGACGATGCCGAGGTCCGAGAACTCGAAGATCGGGGCGTTGGCGTCCTTGTTGATCGCGACGATGTTCTCGGAGCTCTGCATGCCGACCTTGTGCTGGATCGCGCCGGAGATGCCGGCCGCCAGGTAGAGCTTCGGCGCCACGGTCTTGCCGGTCTGGCCGATCTGGCCCGCGTACGGGTACCAGCCGGCGTCGACGACCGCGCGCGTCGCGGCGACGGCGGCGCCGCTGAAGACGCCGGCCAGCTCCTGGAGCTG